>DFKM01000171.1 GCA_002373555.1 Lachnospiraceae bacterium UBA3645 | reverse complement strand
GACAGGATTTCACTGCGGATGATCCTTCCTATCTGTATGGTACCGATTCCGACCATATCGCTTACTGCGGTCCTTATCTTGTGACCAATGCGACGGAGAAGAACACGATCGTTTTCAAGAAGAATGATTCTTATTGGAACGCTGATAATATGGAACTGAATACCATCACCTGGCTGTACAACGACGGTACGGAAGCAACGAAACAGTATACCGACACCATGGCCGGTACTGTCGACGGCGCAGGACTGAACGATGCCTGCATCACTGCTGCAAAGTCAGACGGCAACTTCGACAAGTATGCTTACATCTCTGCAACCGATGCAACTTCCTACATGGGATTCTTCAACATCAACAGAAAAGCATTCGCGAACTCGAACGACAACACCGTCGCGGTTTCTGAGCAGACTGTTGCGGACGCAGAGCGTACGCATGCTGCCATGATGAATCTGCACTTCAGAAGAGCTCTGCTGACTTCCCTGGACCGCGCTTCCTACAATGCACAGTCCGAAGGCGAAGATCTGAAGCTGAACAGCCTCAGAAACAGCTATACGCCCGGCACATTCGTATCTCTGCCTGAAGATGTTTCCGTTGATATCAACGGCACTGCAACGACATTCGCAGCAGGCACCTTCTTCGGTGAGATCGTACAGGCCCAGATCGATGCGGACGGACTTCCCGTGAAGGTATGGGATCCCGAAGGCGACGGCGGCGTAGGTTCCTCCGACGGATTTGACGGATGGTACAACAAGGAGTATGCAGCTTCCGAAATCGCAGCTGCGGCGGAAGAACTGGCAGCAGACGGCGTGACCGTCAGTGCGGAAGAACCGATCCAGATCGATCTTCCTTACTTCTCCGGATCCGAGATCTATACCAACAGAGCAAACGTCTTCAAACAGTCTCTCGAAGATGCGCTCGGCGGAATGGTACAGGTCAATCTGATCAAGTGCGAGTCCCAGGATGACTGGCTGTACTCCGGATATTACACATCTGCAGGATACGAGCAGAACTGCGACGTATCCGATGTTTCCGGATGGGGCCCCGACTATGGTGATCCGCAGACCTATCTGTCCACCATGCTTCCCAACTATTCAGGTTATATGACCAAGACGCTCGGCCTGTATTAATTTGCATGCAGACTGTATGGGGGCTGCCTGACGGCAGCCCCTGCACGCGCTTATCACACCAGAACGACCTGACAGATCAAGGGGAAAAATATGGCTAAATATATACTTCGCCGTTTCCTGCACGGCCTGATCTCAGTATTCATCGTGGTCGGGATCGTTATGATCCTGATCTATTCGATGCTGAACAGAGACCTGATTTTTGCCGGTGATTCCACCTATACGAACCTCGGCAACAACCAGAAGACCGTATATAAATACCGTAAATGGCAGGAATACGGTTATATTGATTTTAAGAGCTATGCGGAGTATCTGCAGATGCTCGTCAACGAAGAGGAGCTCTCCGATGAGGAGAGAGACGCTGTCGTCAACATCGGCAAGAAGCCGGAATCGGACAGCGAGGAGGTGGCTGCCTATATCGCGCAGTTCACAGAGTATTTTGAGAAACAGGGCTTTAAGGTTGAACGCCTGAATGCTGTGATGGCCACGCCGAGGAAATATGCTTCGGGCGGTCAGCAGCAGTTGTTTGCGTACAAGGACAGACCGCTCTGGAAGAGACTGACAAGCTATATTACAGGCATCATTACGATCGACAATATTCATGCCGTGCAGGAAGATATCGGAGAGCGGAAGCTCACCTTCACCCTGCATGATCCGGTGTACGGCGGGAAGAAGTTCTCCCCGGCGATCATCGGGAACGGCACTGTTCATAAATATCTTCTGTATTTCAATTCGACTTTCCCGTTCCTGCATCAGAATCTGATATCGATCAATCTGGGAAAGTCCTATTCCGTCAATGCAGGCATTGATGTCTTTACCACGATGACGACGCCGCAGGGATCCTATGTCCCCCGGGAGATCACGTATCCTACGGGACTGAAGGAAGTCTCTGCGGATGATCTGCATACCGCTGTCTATGTCCTGGATTCCAGGGAAGCGAACCTCGTCAATGAGGACCGTTTCGTGGATGATTACACCAGCGTACAGACCGTCAAGGGCGGATTCTCCAAGATGGGCTATTCGTTCGTGATCGGTATCATTGCCGTGCTCTTAAGCTACGGCATCGGCATTCCGCTCGGCATCGCGATGGCCAGACACAAGGATAAGATCATCGACAAGATCGGCACGATCTATATCGTTTTCATCATCGCCGTGCCTTCGCTGGCCTACATCTTCCTGTTCAAGGCGATCGGCGGCAGGCTGGGACTGCCGACGACCTTCGACATGGAGTCCACATCCAAACTCATGTATGTGCTCCCGATCATCTCTCTGGCCCTGCCGTCTATCGGCGACCTGATGAAATGGCTGCGGCGCTATATGATCGACCAGATGAATTCGGATTATGTAAAATTCGCGCGATCCGGCGGTCTGTCGGAGCGGGAGATCTTTACCGGACATATCCTGAAAAATGCGGCGATCCCGCTGATCCACGGTATTCCGGCAAGCGTTCTCGGCGCACTGGTCGGCGCGATCATCACCGAGCGTGTTTACGTGATCCCCGGTGCCGGTAATCTGCTCACGATCGCGATCAACCGGTATGACAACGGCGTCATCGTCGGCGTGACGATGTTCTACGCCATGCTTTCTGTTGTTTCGATCATTCTGGGCGACGTCCTGATGGCGTTCGTTGATCCCAGAATTTCGTTCTCTTCCAAGTCAAGGTGATCATGATGGAAAATAAGGATATGAAAGACCTCTTCTCCGCGTATTCCGAAGAGGAACTGTTTTCCCATGTGGATCACAGTGATCTGGAATCGGAGAAGATCACGGCGCCCAGGTATTCCTACTGGCGTTCCGTGTTCAGAGTATTTTTCAGGAACAAGGTGAATATCGTCATCCTGACGATCCTTGCGATCCTGATCGCATTTACGTATATTTACCCGGAGGTCAGCGAATACGACCGCTTTGCGAACCTGATGAATGATGCCGCAAAACACCTGAGCCCGATGGCGGCCATCAAAAAGTTCGGTTTCTCGATCCACTGGATCTTAGGCACCGGCGCAGCCGGACAGCCCACGTTTGACGCGGTCTGGTACGGATCCCGGATCTCACTGTCGCTGGCGCTGATCTGCGCAGCCATCAACCTGACGGTCGGCATTCTGGTCGGCGCGGTATGGGGATTCTCCAAGAAGATCGATATGGTCATGACCGAGGTCTATAACATCATCGGAAATGTGCCGTATATCCTTCTGATCTCCGTGCTCGTGCTTCTGTTCGCACCGAGCTTCTGGACGATGGTATTCGCGCTGACGGTTACCGGCTGGCTTGCCATTGCCTACTTTATCAGAACGCAGGTCATCATCATCCGCGACCGTGAATACAATCTGGCCTCCCGCTGTCTCGGGACGCCGATCACCAGGATCGCGACCAAGAACATCCTGCCGTTCATGACTTCAGTCATCGTGACGCTCGCCGCCGTTGAGATCCCGTCCTACATTTCCTACGAGGTCTTCCTTGCCTATATCGGCATGGGCCTGTCGGAGATGTCCCTGGGACGCCTGATCTATGAAGCGGAAAGCGCGATGGTGACGCCCGGCTGGGGATTCGAATTCTGGAGCCCCGTTGTCGTTGCATCAATCATTACAATTGCTCTTTATGTGACCGGACAGAACCTCGGCGATGCTTCTGATCCCCGCACACATATGTAAGGAGGCGCGGGATGGAAGATAAGAAAGTACTGCTTTCAGTCAGGGATCTGGAAGTCAAATTCAGGGTGCGCGGCCGTGTACTGACAGCGATCCGCGGCATTTCCCTGGATATTTATGAAAATGAATCGATCGCGATCGTAGGTGAATCCGGTTCCGGAAAGTCTGTTTTCACGAAGACGTTTGCCGGCATGCTGGATAAGAACGGATTCATCAGCAATGGTTCAATTTATTTTGACGATGACGAGCTTGCAGAGACAGCTGCGGATAAGAATGCCGCCGGCAGCAGCTTCATGCAGTCCGTAAAGGCGAAGCTGGATGCGCTGTCCCCGCTGGAATTCGGTGCGGAAGTTTATAAGAAAAGGATCGCACTGGAGGATGAGCGGAAGGACAGATTGGCGCTGACGCCGGAAGAGGAAGCGGAGATCAACGGAAAGATCGATGATCTGAAGTTCAAGAGGACGGAGACCTTCAATCAGAAGCAGACCTTCGACCCTGCCAAAGAAAAGGCAAAGATCAGAGAAGCCCAGGCGGAGATCGACCGCATGGCTTCGGAGATCAAAACGCTGGAGGGCAGAAAAGAAGAACTTCTGAAACAGCATGAGAAGGCGCTTCTTACGGATACCGCGTACAACACGCATTATGAATCCGAGCATAAGCGTCTGGACGAAGAGTATGCTGCGCTGATTAAGAAGCCGCTCACCGATGCCATGAAAGCCAGAAACGAGATCATGGCGAAGGAATTCTATCTGAGCACGGCCAGACATAAGAGAAAGCACAGAAACGAGACCCTGAAGGAGCTTTATGCCGCCGTCGAACAGGCTTTCAAAACAGGAGAAGGCCTGTATGATACAGACGAACGCGGCAGGATCCTGGGAGATGCTGCGCTGTATGTGAAGTATGAAAGCGAAGATGAGAAGAAGCTTTTCGGCAGAGGCGTGCTCAATCTGGCGCGTGTGAAGGCGGATGCCGACTGGGAAAAGATCCGCGGCAGCCGCATTGCCACCGTATTCCAGGATCCCATGACCTCCCTGAACCCGATCATCACGATCGGCAGGCAGATCATGTCCATCATTCTGAAGCATCAGAAATGTTCAGAGGGAGAAGCACGGATCCGTGCCATCGAACTGATGAAGAAAGTCGGGATCCCGAACGCGGAGAAACGTTTCGACGATTATCCGTTCCAGTATTCGGGCGGCATGCGGCAGCGTATCGTTATCGCGATCGCACTGTCCTGCCAGCCGAAGATCCTGATCTGCGATGAACCTACGACAGCGCTGGACGTGACCATCCAGGCGCAGATCCTCAAACTCCTGAAGGATCTGCAGCGGGAGTACAGCTACACGATCGTTTTCATCACGCATGACCTGGGTGTCGTGGCGAATGTCGCCGACCGCGTTGCCGTGCTGTATGCCGGACAGGTGATCGAACTGGGTACGGTCGAGGAGGTCTTCTACGATCCCAGACATCCGTATACCTGGGCCCTGCTGTCTTCGCTGCCGCAGCTCGCAGAGCGCGGGACGAAGCTGTATTCGATCACGGGTACGCCGCCTTCGCTGTACAACAGCATTGTCGGAGATGCATTTGCACCGCGAAATCCTTACTGCATGAAGATCGATACGCTGGCCGAGCCGCCGATGTTCAAAGTGACGGACACACACTATGCCAAGACCTGGCTGCTCCATGAAAACGCGCCGGAGACAGAGAAGCCGGCGATCATAAAAGATATACACGGAAAACTGATGAAAGCTTATCATCTGACGGAGGGATCAAACGGTGAGTGAAGAAAAAAGAATGAATACCGGGCATATCCTTCCTGCGCACGGTCCTGTCGATGAGACCGGCAAAGAGGTGCTGCTTTCGGTAAACCATGTGGATATTACGTTCGGCAAGGGCGACGATGCCGTCCGGGCCGTGACGGACGCCAGCTTTAAGATCTACAAGGGAGAGACATTTTCCCTGGTCGGGGAATCCGGCTCCGGAAAAACGACGATCGGCCGTGCCGTGATCAGAGTCAATCCCTGCGCAGCCGGCGATATCGAATACAAAGGCGTGAAGATTTCCGGAAAGATCTCGCACGGCCTTGACCGGGAAGTGATCCGCAATATCCAGATGGTATTCCAGGATCCGGCGGCATCGCTGAATGAAAGAGCAACCGTGGATTACATTATTTCGGAGGGCCTTTACAACTTCCATCTGTATAAGAACGAAGCGGACAGGGTGCAGAAGGTCGAGAAGATCATCGAAGAAGTCGGCCTGCTGCCGGAGCATCTGACCAGATACCCGCACGAATTTTCCGGCGGACAGCGGCAGAGGATCGGGCTTGCGAGAGCCATGGTCATGGAGCCGGAACTGGTCATCGCGGACGAACCGATCTCCGCACTGGATGTTTCGATCAGAGCGCAGGTCCTGAACCTCTTAAAGAAGTTCCAGGCGGATCTGGGACTGAGCTATCTGTTCATCGCGCATGATCTTTCCATCGTCCGGTATATTTCCGATCATATCGGCGTTATCTACAAGGGAAGGATCGTGGAAGTCGCGCCGACGGAGGAACTGTTCGATTTCCCGCTGCATCCGTACACGCATTCGCTGATCTCGGCGATCCCGATTCCGGATCCGCAGCTGGAGAAGAACAAGGTGCTCTACACTTACGATCCTTCGATGCATGATTACAGCACGGAACAGCCGGAGCTGACGCTGATCGGGCATGATCATTATGTCTACGGCAGCCCTTCGGAGATCGAAGAATATAAGAAGATCAGAGAGAAGAACGAGCCGATCCAGACAGTCACGATCCTGTCGCCGGAAGAGAAGGCGGAATATGACAGGAAGGAAGCGGAGAAGCTGAAGGATCAGGAGCCGGTGCTGTCCGGCAGCGATTCGATCCTGGATGCACCGCTGCATGATACCGGCAATATGTGGTTCATGGTGCTGGGATTCTTCCTGCCCATCGTGTGCCTGATCGCGGCATTCGTCTGCAGGAAAAAGAATTATATACGAAACTACAAAGTGCTGAAGAAAGGCGCGGTAACGGGCCTGATCGTACGGGCGGTGATCATAGCGGTATTCCTGATTGCGCTCGTATCCGCGATGTTGTAGACTGAGAGGGAAGAATGTACTTGCTGTCTTCTGACGGAAGGCATGAAAGGAGGAGTTTGACTTGACAAAACAGGAAAGAATCACAAAGGTCCGGGAAATGATGGATGCGCCCAGCTGCTGCGCGGAGCTGAAAGCTGCCGGACAGGTTTATCTCGATGCAGTCGGAACAGAGAAGGAGGCGGAAGCGCAGGCTGCGCTTGCGGCTGAACTGAAAGAAGATGTGACATCCATCGACAGTCTGATCGCATTTGCAGGTTCAGAGACCGGCAAGCAGGTCTTTGGCGAAGAAGGCGCCGGCGCGATGGTGATCGCTGCGAAGAATGCGAAGGCAGCCGGCGAGGACACATGCCTCTGCAATGCATGCCAGGCCGGCAAGATACTGCTGAAAGAATTTGCATAATAATAACCGACGGGGACAGGCATAACCCACGGGGTGCCCGTCCCCGTGGGTTATGCCTGTCTCCGTGGCTCATCAGTTATCTCAGTGTCTCCGTATACACAGCAAAAGCCGACGGCAGCGCATAGACATCCCGGATCTCGGAGATGGAAGCCAGGAAGATCTCGCCCGGACGGATGCTTTGTTCCGGCTCCCGCAGTTCGGCAGCCGATCCCGCCAGT
>DFKM01000208.1 GCA_002373555.1 Lachnospiraceae bacterium UBA3645 | reverse complement strand
TTCCCATCTCGGTTTCCGCGTCACTCCCCAGCAGGAAGAAATCTCCCTCCTGATCGAAGCAAAACTGTTCCACTCGCCGGAACACAGGATCCAGCAGCAAAAACGCCCCGCTTTCAAGCTGAAAGATTCCCATCTGATAGCGGGATGCATCAAAATGCTTGAGTTTCACAGCGATTTGACGGTCATCCGGGGACCAGCAGAGCTCTGTAATATATCCGTCAAAGCTCTCCGGCAGAGGAAGACTGCGGATCGGCTTTCCCTCGGGGCTGAGCAGCATTACCCCGTCCACATCTCCGGCCGCGATCTGCGTCCCTCTGTTATTCATGCGGAAACTGCTGATTGCCGTGGTGATCGGTGTCCGCCAGTTCTCCGCTCCCGTCCGGTAATCCACCGATACCAGATTCCCATTGTCAAGAGCACAGAGAAGCTCGCCATCCCTTCCCTCCGTCGGCTGTACCGGCGCACTGTTCTCTGCAATGCGAAAGGCGGCAAGCGGCTTTTTTGTCTCGATCTCATAGCTCCGGAACGTGCCCGTGTGATCCATACACACCAGCGTCTTTTCATCCCGGCCGATGAAGCACACGTCGATATCGGCGGCTTCATCAATCCGCCAGGTCTCCAGCCATTGATAAGGAACGAGATAGGCATAGCTTGCCTGTGCAAGCGCGTACTGGGCTTCATCCGTGATCGGCCGGTCCATTTCCTCGCTGGGCAAAGCCTGCAGCGCATCGTTCAGCGCCTGCAGACGGTCCTGCGTATGGAAGGCATCCAGTGACTGCATCGCCAGCAGTTTGGACTCATTGATCAGCGATTGACGGTAATTCCGGCTGATTTCCGTATTGCTCCAGATCAGCCACGTGATGGCCGCCGCAGCAGCCACAAAGCTCGCGGAGAATACGGCCGTCAGCCGCCGGCGCCGATAACGCTCCCGCCGCATGACCAGCTCGTCATACCGGCAGCTCAGCAGCACCGCAGCAAGCCGAGGCAGTTCCGTCTTCCGCGCCGCTTTGAAGTCGCCCCTGTAATCACAGGCCAGCGGCTCAATCTCTGTCTCGACGGTGACCTTCGTTCCGTCTTCCGCGGTAAGCTCTTCTCTGCCGTGCCGCAGCAGATCTGGGAAGACTTCCGGCGGCTCCCCTTCTGACAGCACGCAGAGCACATGCTCCGGGCCGCGGAGCGTCAGGAAGGTCTCCAGCTCATGCAGGCACCATATCGACTGCTTATATCCGGGTGAGCAGATCACGATCAGGTATTCCGAGGCTCTCAGCGCATCCTCGATCCGTCTGGAAAGATCACTGGTTATTTCAAGTTCTTCCTGATCCCGGAAGATCCGGTCAATTTTCTCTTTTCCCGAGGTGCCGCGGATCCCCTTCGGCACCCGAAAGTGTTCCAAACTGCTCTGGATCTCCTTGGCCACCGCGATGTCCCGTTCTGTCCGGCGATAGGAGATAAAGGCGTCATATCTGTATTCGTCCATTCGATCACCGCCGCTGGTTTTCTGTTCTTTTTTATCATTCTAATGCATCTGCATGTGAATTGCAAGGCGGAAAGCTTCCGCCGCGGTGGTCATTCGGCGTACATACACCGGAGGCGGCGGTCCAAAGAAAAACAGACGGGCTCGGGGATTTCCCGGGCTCGTCTGTCCGTCTTGAGTATGTTGTTATCGTGCCGAAACCGGCCGTTCGTCCCGCTCGGAATCACGTGTGACAAAGGTATTGCCGATCTTTGTCATATAGTCGATGTGAATGTTGCCCGGTTCTTTTCCCTCATAGGCCGCGAACTTCTTTCCGTATTCATAGAGCTCCTGGATCGACTCCTGCTCCGCCATGGTCGTCTCGATCGAGAGGCACACCACCGTAAAGGCCGAGCAGTCTTCGTTCGCCTTGATGGAGAAGAAGTCAAGGAAGTACGGAGAGGCGCACATCTCGTTCAGCTCCTGCTGAATATCCGACTGGACCTCTGCCAGCAGCCGGGCATGTTCTTCTTCCGTCAGACGATAGGTCGCCGAGTCGTCCGGGTTCCAGGTGACTTCTCCGATCCGGTATCGCACGTCGGCATATTCCGCCGGCACCGTGATTTCGATGCTCCGCTGAATCTCGGGTTCCGCCGCTTCCGGCTCTGTCGCTTCAGGTTCTGATCCGCTCTCCGGCTCTTCTTCGGCAGGAACGGCCTCTGCCGCCGTTTCTGCGGCTTCCGCCGGTTCGCTCTCTTCCTCCGGTCTCTCCGCCGCGGAGGACTCCTCTGTCTTTTCTTCCGTCACAGGAGGCTCCGCCTGATCGGCGTCCTCGGCACTCTGCGCTTCAACCGGCGCTTCGCTCGCTTCGGGCTCGGCACTCGGTTCGGGTTCCGTACTTGGTTCGGGCTTTGCGCCGGCTTCCGGCTGCTCCTCCGGCACTGTGACGCTCTCCGCTTCGACGCCCACTTCCGGCTCGACAGGTTTCTCCGCCCCCTCGGTCTTCTCTGCCGGGTCTTCTGCCGGTACGCTGGTCTCTTCTGCCGGCTCTGCGCCTGCTTCCGCTTCTTCCGGGCTCGAAGATTCCTCTGCCGGTTCTTCCGTCGCCTGCACCGGTTCCGCAGTCTGCTGGACCGCAGCCGTGCTTTCTTCCTTATTCACCGCGTTCCTGCCGCAGCCGCAGAGGGTCAGCAAACATACCGCCAGCAGCAGGGCAAGCCATCTTGTTTTCGCGTTCATCCTCAAATTCTCCTTGTGCATCGGATTTCTCTGGAATTATACCAGTTGACGGAATAAAGGTCAACCGGCGATCT
>DFKM01000173.1:4111-5366 GCA_002373555.1 Lachnospiraceae bacterium UBA3645 | reverse complement strand
CCGTTGGAGTCAACGGGCTTCTGCTTGGAAGTGGAAGCGTGGATCGTGGACATGAGGGCCTTCTCGATGCCGAAGGTGTCGTTGATGACCTTCGCCAGCGGAGCCAGGCAGTTGGTCGTACAGGAAGCATTGGAGATGATCCGCATGGAAGGATCATAGGTGCGGTGGTTAACGCCCATGACGAAGGTCGGGAAATCCTTGTCCTTGCCGGGGGCGGTCAGGATGACTTTCTTTGCGCCGCCGACGAAATGCTTCGCGCAGTCCTCCAGGGTCCGGAACTTACCGGTAGACTCGATGATATATTCAGCACCTGTGGAAGCCCAGTCGATCTTGGAAGGATCTTCCTCGGAGAAGACTTTGATCTTCTTGCCGTTGATGACAAGCTCTGTATCCGTCGCGCGGACACGTCCTTTGAAACGGCCGAATACTGAGTCGTACTCCATCTGATATGCCATGCGATGGATATCTGCATTGCGAAGATTGATCGCGCAGACTTCGATATCAGTGTCGCGCTCCTCGAGGATCCGAAGGATAACACGGGCAATACGGCCGAATCCGTTAATACCTACTTTTACCAGCATAATACTTCTCCTTTCGGCGGTTCCGGGAGATTGTTGAAAATGGTACCGCACACTGATGTTATTATACTTTATAATTCTCTTTTGTTCAATTTTATTACTTGTATAATAATACATATATAATATATATATAAAGGCTTGACGAGGCGTATCGAAAAGGCGAAAATAAGAACCATTATGAAGGAACGGGAGGCCGGCGCTGCCGGCGGAACCGGAAAAGGAGTGAACTCTATGCCAGAGAACAGCAGACAGTCTGCGGTCAGCGAATATGCGAAGGAAGTGGAAAAGTCGATCCGGAAACGGTTTCACAAGCGCCTTCTGTCACCATTTGCAAAAGCAATTAATACCTACGAACTGCTTGCACCGGGCGATCACGTGGCGGTCTGCATCTCCGGCGGGAAGGACTCCATGCTGATGGCGAAGCTCTTCCAGGAGCTGAAGCGCCATGACAAGTTCCCTTTTGAACTCACATTCCTGGTGATGGATCCCGGGTATAATCCGGAGAACCGGAAGCTGATCGAGGAGAATGCGGCGAAACTGGAGATCCCGATCCGGATCTTCGAATCGACGATCTTTGATTCCGTCGTGGATATCGAAAAATCGCCGTGCTATCTGTGCGCCAGGATGCGCCGCGGCCATCTCTATGCGAAAGCAAAGGAGCTCGGCTGCAACAAGAT
>DFKM01000173.1:458-4049 GCA_002373555.1 Lachnospiraceae bacterium UBA3645 | reverse complement strand
CAACAAGATCGCGCTCGGGCATCATTACGACGATGTCATCGAAACGATCCTGATGGGCATGCTCTACGGCGGCCAGGTGCAGACCATGATGCCGAAGCTGCATTCCACGAATTTCCCGGGGATGGAGCTGATCCGGCCGATGTATCTGATCCGGGAGGACGATATCAAGCTGTGGCGCGACGTGAACGGCCTGAAGTTCCTGCGGTGCGCCTGCCGCTTTACCGAAAACAATGAGGTCCCCGAAGAAACAGAATGGACCCCGGGCGGTGAGCCGGAGTCCAAGCGTCTTGCAGTAAAGCTTCTGATTAAGGAAATGAAGAAATCCAATCCTTTTGTGGAATCGAATATCTTCAAGAGTGTTGAAAATGTCAATCTGAGCACGGTGATCGCCTACAAGAAAGACGGTGTGGTGCACAGATTTACGGATGAATACTGAAGGTCACATCTGCTCCGGCGCGGAGATGCCCAGAAGATCGATGCCGGTCTCCAGGACTCTCAGTGCCGCGCTGATCAGCGCGATCCAGCTCATTTTCCGTTCCTTATCGCTTTCGGTCAGGATCCTGTGTTCGTGATAGAAGCTGTTGAAAGCATTCGATACTTCGTAGATATACTGGCAGATCCTGTGCGGCGCGATATCCGCGCAGGCATCGTTGATGGCGGCGCCGGCACCGCAGAGCTTCAGCTGCAGCGCTTTCTCGGATGCATCGCCCGCCGGCAGGATGCGGCCGTTCATGGAAGCGTCGGCTTCGGTCAGGTATTTCTTCAGGATCGATTTGATCCGGACGATCGTATAGAGGATGTAGGGCCCTGTGTTTCCTTCAAAGGAAAGGAAGCGGTCCATATCAAATACATAGTTTTTGCCGGCCTGGTTCGACAGATCGCCGTACTTCAGCGCTGCAAGGCCGACCATTTCCGCGACTTCCTTTGCCGAATCGTCATCCATGCTGCCGTTCTCCCGGATCCTCGCGAGCGCAGCTTCATTGATGTCGGAGATCAGCGTTTCCAGACGCATGACGCCGCCTTCCCGCGTTTTGAAAGGCTTGCCGTCCTTACCGTTCATCGTGCCGAAGCCGAGGAAGGTGAGCTTCGTCTCGGGACGGATGATGCCGGCCTTTCTGGCGGTACGGAACACCTGGGTAAAATGCATGTCCTGGCGCTTGTCGACCACATACAGCACTTCGTCGGGATGATAATCGCGTTCGCGCTGCACCAGCGTTGCAAGATCGGTCGTTGCATACAGGGATGCGCCGTCCGATTTTTTGATCAGGCAGGGAGGAACATCATGGGTATCCGTCTCTTCCTGGACTTCCACGACCATGGCGCCCTGGCTCTCCACGAGCAGGCCTTTTGCTTCCATATCCGCGATCATGTCCGGGATGAACTCCTGCGCATCGCTTTCTCCTTTCCAGAGATCGAAATGCACATCGAGCTTTTCGTAATTCTTCTTCAGATCCGTCACGGAGAGGCGGATGATATGTTCAAAGATCGCACGGTATCCGCGGACGCCCTTCTGCAGTGCGATCGTCGCATTGTGTGCGGCTTCCGCAAATGCGGCGTCTTCCTTGCTGCGCGCGCTTGCTGTCGGATAGATCTCCTCCAGATCGGAGAGGGTAAAAGGCGCTTCGGCCGGATAGTCACCGGTAAACGCCGGATCGAAGTAGGGAAGATCCGGCTGACGGCGGCGGAGCTCCTCCATGATCAGGCCCATCTGCAGGCCCCAGTCGCCCAGATGGATATCGCCGAGCACTTCATATCCGCAGTAGCGGTAGATGCGCTTCAGGCTTTCGCCGATGATCGCGGCACGCAGATGTCCCACGTGCAGCGGCTTCGCGACATTCGGTCCGCCGTAATCCATGATGACTTTTTTGCCGGTGCCGCTCTGCTCAGCAAGCAGATGCTCATCGGCTGCGGTATCGGTCAGCATTTCCGCAAGCGCTTCCGGTGCGACGGTAATATTGATGAATCCGGGCTTTACGGATTCGATCTTTTCAAAAACCGGATTGCCGGCGCATGCCGCGGCGACTTCGTCAGCGATCACAAAAGGCGCTTTGTGATACTTTTTCGCGCCAGCCATGGCGCCGTTGCACTGATATTCGCACAGATCGGGACGGTTGCTGATCACAACGGTACCGAGCGATGCATCATAGCCGCAGGAAGCAAACGCGGCTTTCAGGACTTCTTCAAGCTTTGATTGGATTATATTCATGGATATTCCTCCGTATTTCGTTCCCCTATTGTAGCAGTGAGAACCGTAAATTGCAATCTTTCCTTGCGCGGATGACGGTTTTTGTGGACATTCCGCATCAAATAATGTATGTTAATTCCGTATGCCGGCGGAAGACCTGCCGGCGCTGTGGGAGAAATGTATGAGAACGGTAGTAGCGAAATTCGGAGGCTCATCCCTGGCGGATGCAGCGCATTTCAGAAGGATCAGGGAGATCGTGGAGGCGGATCCGGACCGCCGGTTCATCGTGGTCTCCGCACCGGGAAAGCGTTTTCCGGAAGACACGAAAGTGACGGATCTGCTCCTGGCCTGTTATGAGGAGGCAGTGACGGGAAAGAGCTTTGCCGCGGAGCTTTCGCGTGTAAAAGCCAGATACCAGGAAATCATCGACGGACTGCAGCTGGATTTCCCGCTGGACCGGGAGATCGGCATCTTAAGCAGGCACCTGTCCGGCAAACCCGACCCGGAATATGTTGCGAGCCGCGGCGAATATCTGAATGCGAGGATCATGGCGGAGTATCTCGGCTTCACCTTTGTCGATCCGGAATGGTGCGTCTGCTTTGACGGAGACGGGAAGCTGAATGACGCCATGACGAGAAGAGCGGTCAGCGCTTCGCTCCGTCCGCTGGAGCGTGCTGTCATCGCCGGCTTTTACGGCGCGGACAATGACGGGCGCATCCGGACATTCTCACGAGGCGGTTCGGATGTCACTGGTAGTCTTGCCGCGTGCGCACTGCATGCGGATCTGTATGAGAACTGGACGGATGTCTCCGGTCTGATGTCGGCCGACCCGCGGATCGTCAATGATCCGAAGTCTGTAGAGTACATCAGCTACAGGGAGCTCCGCACACTGTCCTACATGGGCGCCTCTGTGCTGCATACCGATTCCGTGCTGCCGGTGTCCGATATGGGGATCCCTATTAATATAAGGAACACAGAGCATCCGGAACACCCCGGGACTATGATCGTCCGGAAGCTGCCGAAGGGGCAGAAAAAGGATCCGGTGGTCGGCGTCGCCGGCCGGAAAGGCATGACGGTCATCCAGGCGGAGAAGGTCATGGCGAGCGACGGCTCCGGCTTTGCCGCCATCATCCTTGATCTTTTAAGAAAACGGCAGCTGCCGTTCGAACAGTGCCTGACGGGGATCGATACGGTCACACTTGTCATCCGGAGCGATCTGCTTGAGAAATACAAGGAAGGCCTGCTCGAGGAAATGCGTACGACGCTCCATCCGGATTTTATTTCGATCAAGGAAAACCTGTCGATGATCGCCGTCGTCGGAGAGAAGGGAACCGAAGCCAGCAATGCGAATGTACAGGTGCTGCATGCGCTGACAAAGGCCGGCATCGAGATCAGCACGATCAACC
>DFKM01000173.1:0-391 GCA_002373555.1 Lachnospiraceae bacterium UBA3645 | reverse complement strand
CGGAAAGCTCAACCTCCTGATCGGGATCCCGGAGGACAAGTACGACACCGCGATCCGCGCGATCTATGAGACAATGGGCTGAGGCGGCAGGTGCTGCTGCCTGTTCGGGCACCGTTCACTTTACAACGATGAAGCTTTATGTTATGCTCCATGAGCAGGAAATGCAACGAGAAATCAAGGCGGAATCAGTCTCTGATATCGTCACAGGATAAAGAACAGGAGTATGGAAATGGCCAAGGAAAAGAAGCTTGTAAAAGCCATCACCCCGATGGATGAAGACTTTGCACAATGGTATACGGATGTTGTCAAGCAGGCCGAGCTCGTAAAATATTCGAGCGTCAAGGGCTGCATGATGATGCGCCCTGCAGGATATGCGATCTGGGAGAATATC
>DFKM01000084.1 GCA_002373555.1 Lachnospiraceae bacterium UBA3645 | reverse complement strand
TTACGCCGAAGCCGGCCACGATCAGACCGAAGGCCACGACCGAGGTGGGCGTCAGTCCGCCCGAAAGGATCGAGGAGAGCTGGGCCATGTTCAGCGTATGGCACTGTGAATACAGCATTGCCACGCCGGCCAGCACGGAAGACGATCCGATGGAACCGATGACCAGATATTTGAATGCCGCTTCCAGCGCGCCTTCGCTGTCGTTCCGGAAAGCCGTGAGCGCTACGGAAGCAAATGTCATGATCTCGATCATAACGAACAGATTGAAGATATCGCCCGTGAACACAAGACCGAGAACAGAACCGGACAGCATCAGGAACAGCGTATAGTAGTGTCCCAGATGATGATCCTTATTCATGTAACCGATGGAATAGATGCTCGAAAGCCAGAATGTCGCGGTAACGAGAATACCGAAGAACAGGCCGAGCGCATCCACTTCATAGCCGATACCGATGGCATAGCCGGACACAGGCGCCCAGTTGCCCATCCAGTAGGAAATGACTTCGCCGTTCATCATGACCGGCTTGATCAGTGCAAGCGTCATGACCAGCGCGTTTGTGGTGGCGAGCAATGTCAGGCCGTTCCTGATCACTTTATTCTTCGATCCGAAGATCTCCACCAGGAAAGCTGCCAGGAACAGCAGCATTACAGCCAGTACGGGAAAATGCTGCATCATCCTCTCAACCTCCTTACTTCATCCGCATTGACAGTCTTGTACTTGCGGTTGATCATCACGACAAGGGAAAGTGCCATGGCATCCACGCAGGCACCGATAACGATCGATGTCAGTGTAAGCGCCTGCGGCACGGGATCCACGAAGAACTGCGGAGCAACGCCGTTCAGCAGATCCGAAAGCTGATAGATCGGCGCGGTGCCGCCTTCGTTGAAGCCGAAGCTGACGATCAGCATGTTGATGCCGTAGTCCACGATACCGAGTCCGAGGACGATCTTGATCAAATTCTTCTTCGTGCAGACGGTATAAAATCCGAGAACGATCAGGATGATCGATGCGATGTAATTGACTATGATCATGCTTCCTCCTCCTCATCATCTGCATCCGGTGCCAGCAGCGCAAGCATCAGAAGGAGCAGGAATCCGACACCGCAGAGCACCTTGTAGCCGACGGCATAGCCCATGAAGGTAATGGTACCGGCAGAGATCAGATCTCCCACATTTCCGTTGTTGAAGAAGACGTTGCGGCAGAAGTTCGCGCCGAAGGCGATGCCCAAGAGACCCAGGACCACATAAAGCGATGCGCCGCATGCTTCGTTGACTCGTAATACTTCGGTGCTGATCGCTCTCTTCGCGACGTTGTATCCGTATCCCAGATACAGCAGCAGCGCGGCCGAAGCCACGATCACGCCGCCCTGGAATCCTCCGCCGGGGCTGATCGTACCGAACATGATGATATAAATACCGAAGGTGACCGCAAAGGGGAGGAATTTATCTGCGCCGCACTTTACGATGACGTTCTTTTCGGTAATGCCTTCCTTGAATTTCATCAGGCTTCTTCCTCCTTTCCTTTATGCTTCACTCTGCTTAAGATCACGAAGGATCCGGCGATGGCCGTCAGCAGGATGAAGGACTCGCCCAGCGTATCGTATCCTCTGAAGTCGAACACGACTGCGGCGACATTGTTCGCAGCCATCGTCTTCTCGAGGTTCTCCTTGACGATGATGTCCGCGACGCCGTCGGGATTGCTCTCATCATAGGAGGTCGGATCATTATAGAGATCCATGACGTTCGTGCCGCTTCCGTTGTAAGTGACCGAACCGTTGTAGTAGGAATATCTTACGCCTGCGATCCCGCATACCAGGATGATGAACAGGGACATGATAGTGAGTATTCTCTTCATTTCTCTTCATCCTCCTTCGGCGTAGTTTTCTTCACGGCTATGACGAAGATCGCAGTGGAAAGCACTGCGCCGACAGCCGCTTCGGCGATCGCCACGTCAGGCGCCTGCAGAAGAATGAACTCGAGCGCCATCAGGCCGCCGGTCACTCCCAGCGCGATCACGGAAGAAAGCGTGTTCCGGAACGCCACAGCGCAGACGGCTGAGATCAGGATGCCGACCACGATCATTGTATTTAATACATATACTGCGTTCATTCTTCCTCCACCATATCCTCTCCGTATGCGTCGCATACAGTCTTCTCATCCATTTCCACACGGTGATGATAAGCGCCCTTCGCGATGGCGTGTCCGGAGATCGGCGCGGTGATGATATAGAATACGCCCATGCCGATAAGCTTTACGGTCATGCCGCCGTCATGCAGGATGAATGCGGAATAGAGCACGCCGCCGATGATGACGCCGAGCACGCCGAAGGTGGCGATGTTCGTGCTGGACTGCATCCTGCAGTAGGCATCGGGCATCCGGAGCATGCCGATCACGCCCGCAAGCGCGAAGATTATACTGAATACGATAAAGACATCGATTGCAATTCTCATAATCTTCCCTCCAGATAGCGGGCTACGATCGTGGATCCGACAAATCCCAGGATCGCGGTGATGAAGGCGATATCCAGGAACACGGAGCGTCCGCTGTAAAGTGCAAAAATGATGAGTGCCATATCCGCCAGGATATCGATCGAGTCAGCCGCAACGGCTCTGTCCGCGACCGAAGGTCCGATAATGAAACGGATCAGGAGACAGAGGGCCATCACGATGAAACAGATTGCGAAAAAGATCAGTTCACTCATTATTCCCAGATCCTCCTTATCCATTTTTCCATGGTCCCTTTGATGGCGTCGCCGGCCTCACGGCCGTCTTCCGTCGCCACATCGATCCAGTGGATGTAATAGTAGGTCTGACCCTCTTCCTCCACGATATCCATCGTGATGGTGCCGGGCGTCAGCGTGATTGAATTGGCTACCATAGACTGCGCATATTCCGACTTCACGTCCACCGGGATCTTGACGATGCCGGGATTGACGGGAAGGGAAGGGGAAAATGCTCTCTTCGCCACATCCACATTCGCTTTGAACAGCTCGATCGGGAAAATGCAGATGCAGTAGACAAGAAACGTAAAGAACCGCTTGGGGTTCCAGAGATAAAACGGTGATTCATGAATGAAGAACCGTCCCGAGAATGCTCCGACCAAGATGCTTACGAGCACGCCGGCAATGAGCACCTGTACGGACGCGCCTCCCGTGAAGATCTGTACGATCTGTCCCGTAATGAGCAGCCAGAACAGATAACAGAGGATCGCGGTGGATATCACCGATCCGAAACTGGATTTTTTCACAGGTGTACCTCCTGAATTTATTTTTCTCATTCCGCCTCGATACTTTCAATATAATATTCCCTGCCGGATAGGATCTTAAACCGGAAACTTCCGCATTCGGGACAGGCGTACTGTCCCTTTTTGATGGTCCCGTCATATCCGCAGTCCGGACAGTTGATCTTTATCGGGGACGGCTTCAGGATCAGTTTCGATCCCTCGGCGATCGTTCCCGCGGAAGCGATGGAGAAATATTCCTGCATGCAGGATTCCACCACGCCGGACAGCTCTCCGATCCGCATATTGATATTGAGTATCTTTTTGACCTGGTGTTTTTCCGCTTCGGGGATCACTGTTCCGAGTATCCCTTCCACGATTGCTAATTCATGCATTTATCTGTCCATGCAGGAGAAGCAGGGATCGATGCTGGCGATGATCAGTCCGGCGTCCGCCACGGAGTTGCCTCTCAGCATGGTCGGGATGGTGGGCGCGTTCTTGAAGGTGGGAACATGGATGCTCACGCGCTGCACCTTGTCGGTGCCGTTCGTTACCACCTTGTAGCTCAGCTGACCTCTGGGCGCTTCATGCATGTTCATATATTCACCGGGCTTGACAACGGGGATGGAATTTCCCTTGTTGATCGGTCCGGACGGCATGGAATCCAGGGCCTGACGGATGATCTTGATGCTCTCGAAGTTCTCAAGCACACGGACGACCACACGGGCGAACACATCGCCGCTCGGCCATACGCATTTTTTAAAATCAAAATCGTCATAGCTGGAATACGGCGCATCGATTCTGACGTCGATCGGCACATTCGAAGCTCTCGCATGCGGTCCGATCGCACCGAGCTCGATCGCCTCCTCCGTTGTCAGGACGCCGACGCCCTGGGTACGGAGCGCGACGGTCTTGTCGTTTAACAGGAAGTCGCACAGGACTTTGTTGGATTCCTCGATCTTGTCGAGCATCTCGAGCGTTCTGTGTGCCTGTTCGGCGGAGATATCGCGTCTGGCGCCGCCGATCGTGACCATGCCGTAGTTGACACGGTTGCCGGTCAGATCCTCCAGGATATCCATGATGGCTTCACGGTCATCCCAGGAATGCATGAACAGGCTGTCATGGCCGATGATGTGCAGCGCAATGCCGAGCCACAGATAATGCGAATGCAGTCTCTCGAGCTCAGCGGTGATGACACGCATGTACTCACCCTTCTTGGTCGGCTTGATGCCTCCCGCATTCTCAACGGCCATGGCGAATGTCATGGCATGGGAGTGGGAGCAGATGCCGCATACGCGCTCGACGAGCACGAGTGTCTGGATGATGTTCTTCTGCATGGCCAGCTTCTCGATGCCGCGGTGGTTGTATCCGATGAAGATCTCCGCGTCCTTGATCAGCTCACCTTCCGTATAGAGCCTTGCATGTATCGGCTCTTCGAGCGAAGGATGATACGGCCCGATAGGAACAATATAACCCACGTCTTTTATCCTCCTTCTTTAGTGTTTTTGTGTGTTCTTAATGAGCTCTTCCATAGGCGTGACAAAGATCTGTCCCTGACCGGAAAGCATGGATTCCGGAAGGAAGAGACGCTTGGAAACGTCCAGGCCCGTGAAAGTGACGCCGATGAGCTCATTGATCTCTCTTTCGGGCCATTCTGCAGCCTTGGAGTAGATGTAAGCGATGGAAGGGAGCTCATTTTCGCCTTCGATGGTGTAGGATTCGATGGTCTCGCCGAGCTGGTACTCATAGGAGATGTTCGGCTTGCCGTCCTCCGTGAGATAGCCATGGATCATGGCCAGGATCACGCCGTCCTTCCGCATGCGTTCCGCGGTCGGCACGATCTGATCCTTTGTGATGGGTATTTTCTTGTAATACTGCATCGCTCCTCCTTCTATTTAGTAAGATTGAATATTTATATGAATATAATTTATTCCGTAAGTGATAAGAACGCTGTCATCCTGAGCCTGCGAAGGATCCTCGCCGTAAAGTCTTCGGCTTTACTGAAACCGGCAGATGCACTCAGCAGATCCTTGGCAGCTGATCGCCCGCCAGCTTGTTCGCGATCCTCCCGGCGCCAAGCGCCGTCCGGATCACCAGCGTGCCGGGATGCGCTGCGGTCACTTCTCCGATCGTCACCGCGCCTTCGCCTTCCGGGAAGCTCCGGAGGATCGCCAGCGCTCTCTCCTCCGCTTCCGGCGCCACCGCGCAGATCATCCGGCCCTCACATGCCAGATACAGCGGATCCAGTCCCAGCATATCGCAGACTGTCTCTACCGCCGGCCGGACCGGGATATCGTTTTCCTTCAGTTCAATTCCGAGTTCCGAATCTTCGATAAATTCATTCAGCGTGGTCGCAAGTCCGCCTCTCGTCGGATCCCGCATGACCCGCAGATCCCCGCCGAGCGCGCCGAGCGCCAGCGCCATCCGCTTCAGCGGTCCGCAGTCGCTCTTTACATCGGCTTCCACCAGGTTCTCGTTCCGCGCGAGCATGACCGCGCAGCCATGGTCTCCGACCGTTCCGGAAACGATGACCTTATCGCCTTCCTGCAGCTTTTTCACGGAAAGTCCGGGCGTCTTCAGGATCCCGACGCCGGTGGTGTTGAGATAGATCCCGTCGCCGCGGCCGCGTTCCACGACCTTCGTATCGCCCGTCACGACCATGACGCCGGCTTCCGCTGCCGCCCTGCCGATCGATTCCAGAATCCTCTGCACATCCGCAAAGGGAAAGCCTTCTTCCAGAATGCAGGCCAGGCTCAGATATCTGATCTCTCCGCCGGCCATGCTGACGTCATTCACGGTTCCGCACACAGCCAGCTTTCCGATATCGCCGCCCGGAAAGAATACCGGACTGACCACAAAGCTGTCCGTGGACATTACGATCTTATCCGCTCCGTCGACCACAGCGCCGTCCGAGAGTTCATTCAGCGCTTCATTCGAGAACAGCGGCACGATCATTTCCGAGATCAGCTTCGACGTCTTCCCGCCGCCGCTGCCGTAGTCAAGCGTTACAAATTCTTCCATATTTAAATCATTCCTCTGTATTTGTACGCTGCCGCGCAGGCGCCTTCGGAGGAAACCATGCACGGGCCTTCCGGTTCTTCCGGCACGCACACATTTCCGAACAGCGGGCATTCCTTCGGATCGAGCTTCCCGCGGATCACATCGCCGCAGCGGCATCCGGGCCGCTCACGCGACGGGCCGCAGTCAATATGAAACCGCCGCTCGGCATCGTATTTCGCATACGCCCCGCGGATCCCGAGTCCGCTCTCCGGAATCTCTCCGAGCCCCCGCCAGATATCTGTTCTTTTTTCAAAGATCCGGTTGATCTCCTCCCGCGCGACCGGATTTCCCTCCGGTCTGACGACGGATGTATATTCATTCTGCAGCACTGCCGTCCCGGCTTTGATCTGCCGGATCAGCATGGCGATGCCCTTCAGGATATCGGCTGTCTCAAATCCGGTGATCACGCCGGGGAAGCCGAGCTCCGAGAAGAACCGCATCCCCTCTTCGCCGATGATCACGGCAACATGTCCGGGACAGATGAAGCCGTCGACATTGAATTCCGGATCCGCCGCAAGTGCTCTGACTGACGGTTCAAGGAGCTTGAGCATGGACAGCACGCTGAAATTTTCAAGGCCCGCGTCACAGGCTGCCGCGATCGCGGATGCCGTTCCCGGCGCGGAGGTTTCAAATCCGACGCCCAGGAAGACCACCTGTCTTTCCGGATTCTCTTCCGCGATCTTCACCGCGTCCATCGGGGAATAAACGATCCGCACATCGGCACCGGCCGCTTTTCGGACGGCAAGATTATCTCCCCGCCTGCTGCCGGGCACCCGGATCATATCCCCGTAAGTCGTCAGGATCAAACCCGGGATCTCCGTCAGCGCGAGCGCTTTATCGATCGTCTCCTGCGCCGTCACGCACACCGGACAGCCCGGTCCGGAAAGCAGCTTCACATTGTCCGGGAGCATTCCCTTGATCCCGGCCTTTGCGATCGCCATTGTATGCGACCCGCACACTTCCATCAGGCGTATGACCTTCTCAGCCATAAAGCGCCTCCTGCAGCTCCCGGAAAGCCGCCAGATCCGCCTGCGCCTGTTCTTCGCTGATCTTTTCGATCGCGAAGCCGGCATGGACCATCACATTGTCGCCGACCTTCGGGTCTTTCAGCAGGTTGATCCGGATGCGGCGTCTTACGCCGTCCCTCTCTGCGACTGCTTCATCACCATCAATTGTTTCTATTTTCAGCGGTACCGCCAGACACATACTGCGTTCTCCATTCTGCCGCGCCGGGCGCGGCCGCTGCAGCCGGCCGCCGCAGCCTGTCAATTCTTTCTCATCTGCCTTTCGGCGATCATCAGCTGTCCGAGGCTGATGCCTTCATCATTCGTGCTCACGCGGTGATGATGATGCACCGCAAAGCCGTCTTTCGCAAGGACTGCCGTCACCGATCGCAGCAGATACATATTCTGAAAAGTTCCGCCGGAGAGGACCACTTCGTTCAGTCCGGTCTTTTTCCTTATATAAATGGACTGTTCCGCGGCAGCTGCCGTCAGCGTATTCATAAACTTTGCCGCACAGGCGGAAACCGCTGCGCCGCCGAGAAGTTCGGAAGCCATCTCCCGGAGCATCGGCCGCCGGTCGAACCGCCGGATGCCGTCTCCGTCTTCATAAAATGCGGTCTCATACTGCAGAGAACGGTTTTCCTCTGCCGCGGCTTCCAGCAGGATCGCGCCTTCGCCTTCGTAATCGGCCAGCCGCAGGATCCCGAGCACCGCGCTCACGCCGTCGAACAGTCTTCCCATGCCGGACGAAGCCGGACAGTTCACATTCGCAGCCAGCATCTTCCGTACGGTATCCGGGCCCTGATCCGGGACATTCCCATCCTCCGCGATCCGCCGGATCAACTGTTCCGGAATCGCCGGATCGCCGTTTTCCGCAAATGCATCGGCGAGAAGCGATACGCCCGTGCGCCAGATCTCCTTGACAGCTCTGTCGCCGCCCGGCAGTCTGACCGGCCGGATGCTTCCGTGCCGCACATATCCGGCAGCATCGCCGGCGAGGAACTCGCCGCCCCAGATGGTGCCGTCAACGCCCAGTCCCGTGCCGTCCCAGATGATCCCGATCACCGGATCCGTCAGATCATTGTCCGCCATGCAGGACACCATGTGCGCATGATGATGCTGTACCCGCACCAGCGGGATCCCTTCCGCGGCACTCCGTTCCGCCGCATAGACGGAAGAGAGATAATCCGGATGCAGATCGCAGACGATCCTCTCCGGGCGTATGGAAAACAGCTTCTCAAAATGGGCGATCTGTTCTCTGAAATTCTCATACGCTTCGATATTCTTCAGATCGCCGATATGCTGGGAAGGAAACACATGCTCCTTCTTGCTCAGCGAAAAGGTCGCTTTCTGTTCCGCGCCGCAGGCCAGGATCATCGGTACCGGCGCCGTCAGCGTGATCGGATACGGCGCAAATCCTCTCGATCTCCGCATGAAGTAGCCGCCGTCCGCCGGCCACAGAACGGAATCGTCGCATCTTGTCTCGATCTCCCGGTCATGCATCAGAAAACCGTCGCAGATGCCTGCCAGTCCGGCAGCCGCTTCCTCATTTTTGTAAATGATCGGCCGGTCGGAAAGGTTGGCGCTGGTCATCACCAGCGTCCTGATCTCTTCCGCAAGCAGCATAAAATGCACCGGCGTATACGGCAGCATGATCCCGATCCGGTCGTTCTCACTGATATAGGAGAACGAGGCCGCCTCTTTTTTCTTCAGCAGCACGATCGGCCTGGCGGGCGATGTGATCAGCCGTTCCTCCTCCGGAGAAAGCAGACAGATCTTCCGGACCTCCGAAACATCCGCGCACATCAGCGCGAACGGCCGCCGGTCCCGCTTTTTCCGCTCCCTCAGAACATGGGAAAACGCCGGGGCATCCGCCCGGCAGGCAAGGTGAAATCCTCCAAGTCCCTTTACAGCAATGATCTTTCCGGCCCGAAGCGCCGCTAGCGCCGCCCCGACCGGCTCTTCATATACCCGTGTTCCGTCCGCCTCCTGCCAGTAAAGCTTTGGTCCGCATTCCGGACAGCAGTCCGGCTGTGCGTGATACCGCCGGTCCTCTATGTCCCGGTATTCCGATGCGCATTCCGGGCACATGGCAAACGGTTCCATCGTCGTGCTTTTTCTGTCATACGGAACATTCCGTATGATCGTAAATCTCGGGCCGCAGTTCGTACAGTTGATAAACGGATAGCGGTATCTGCGGTCCTTCGGATCAAAAAGTTCCTTCAGGCAGTCGCCGCAGGTGCAGATATCCGGCGAGACCAGCGTGTCCGCTTCCGCTCCGGTTTCCGAGGGAATGATCCGGAAGTCTTCAAATCCGCACGGCTCGCATTCACTTACATGAATCTTTTCGATGACAGCGAGCGGCGGTTTCCGGACCGGCAGTTCTTCTACGAAGGAAGAAATGTTTTCCGGCGTTCCCTCGATCACGAGTTCCGCACCAAATGAAGTATTTCGGATCCATCCCTTAAGATCGTAAGCTTTTATCTGTCTGTGAATAAACGGACGAAAGCCGACCCCCTGAACGATCCCTCTTATCCTGATATGCTTCCCGATCAATTTCTGCAGCGAACCTCCGTCTCCTTTTGAGATTCTAAAACAGTATACCATTGATCCTGCAAAAAAGAAACCGTTATTTCGCAAACATTTTACAATCTTAAGCAACTGTTTATTCTTTGTATTCCACGGCTGTGAATTATTTCTGTCATATTTTTCACAAACATGAAATTCTGTCATCGATATGCGTTCACAGATTCTTCACCCCGAATTCTGCATCTTTTCATGACACTTTTCGGTTTTGGTGTTATCATAAAGCAAAAGGAATGATCAGGAGAAATACCATGAGATTACTGCTTGCCGAAGACGAGCGTTCGCTCTCCCGTGCGCTCTGTGCAATACTGACCAAGAACAACTATACCGTGGACGCCGCCTATGACGGCGAGGAGGCGCTGGACTATCTGGCTGTCGGGGAATATGACGGCGTGATCCTGGATATCATGATGCCGAAGCTGGACGGACTGTCAGTCCTGCGGAAGATCCGTTCGCAGGGCAATCTGGTGCCTGTGCTGCTCCTGACCGCAAAATCCGAGATCGACGACAAGGTCGACGGGCTGGATGCCGGCGCCAATGATTATCTCACCAAGCCCTTCGCAGCAAAGGAGCTCCTCGCCCGCATCCGCGCCATGCTCCGCGTACAGCATCAGGCGCCGGAGAACAAGCTGACCTTCGGGAATATCACGCTGGATCTCGGCACCTATGAGCTTTCTTCCGGATCGGGGAGCGTGAAGCTGGCCGGCAAGGAATTCCAGATGTTCGAAATGCTGATCGCAAATCCGAAACATCTCATTTCCACCGAACATTTCATGGACAAGATCTGGGGATATGATTCCGATGCCGAGCTTTCCGTCGTCTGGGTATACATCTCTTATTTAAGGAAGAAACTGACTGCGCTGAATGCCAATATCCAGATCAAGGCGACCCGCGGTTCCGGCTACTCGCTCGAGCTGAGACAGTAACGGAGGTATTGTCATGAAGATGATACGGCGGCTGCGTTTCCGCATGATCACCGTTTCCATGCTCGCCCTGGCGATCGTGCTGACTGTGATCATCGGCGCGGCAAATATCATGAACTATCGTCAGATGGTGACAGAAGCCGATGAGATCACGTCCCTTCTGGCCGACAATGACGGCAGCTTCCCGGACAGTGAATTTTTCGGGCACGGGGAGAACGGGTCCGGAAACTTCTCCGACAAACCCTCCCTTCCGGAGGGTACGGCGCCAGCTGCGCCGGACAATGCAAAGGAGAAAAAAGATGATTTCCGGGGACGCGGATACGGACGCGGCAGTAATTTTTCCGCGGAAACGCCTTTCGAATCACGTTTCTTCACGGTGGTCATTGATCAGGACGGGACATGTTCCGACACTTCTCTGGACCGGATCGCGGCTGTAGATGCCGGTACCGCGGAGGAATATGCCCGTACAGTCCTCTCTTCAGGCAAAGAGAAGGGCTTTATAGACAGCTACCGCTATATCGTCCGTGACCGAACGGAGGATACCCTGCTCATTTTCCTGGACCGCGGCAGAGCACTGCTCACGGCAAGACGTTTTCTGCTCACCTCGATCGGCATTGCGCTCGCCGGACTGCTCGCCGTGTTCCTGCTCATCCTTCTGCTGTCCGGCAGGATCATCCGTCCGTTTGTAGACAACTACGAAAAGCAGCGCCGGTTCATTACCGACGCCGGACATGAGCTGAAAACACCGCTGGCCATCATCAATGCCGACGCCGAGGTGCTGGAGATGGAACAGGAAGACGGCGAAAACGAATGGATCGCCGATATCAAGAAACAGACCGCGCGGCTCTCTGAACTGACAGCGAACCTGATCGCCCTCTCGCGTTCGGAAGAGGATACCGCGTCCACCTTTGTCATGACGGATTTCCCGGTCTCCGATGCAGTCTCCGAAGCAGCCGATTCCTACAACGGCCCCGCCATTTCCCGCGGCCTGCACTTTACGGCGGATATCGAGCCTTCCCTGACGCTTCACGGAGACGAGCGTTCCGTGATGCAGCTGGTCGGGATCCTGATGGACAATGCGCTGAAATATACGAACGAAGGCGGAGACATCCGGCTTTCTCTCGCGCGGGCAGGAAAGCAGATCCGGCTGACCGTTTACAATACCTGCGAAAGCATTGACCGCGCATCGCTCCCGCATCTGTTCGACCGGTTCTACCGGACCGATGCATCCAGAAACAGCAGTACCGGCGGATACGGGATCGGCCTTTCCATCGCACAGGCCATCGT
The DNA here is from genome assembly GCA_002373555.1 of Lachnospiraceae bacterium UBA3645. GTDB lineage: Bacteria > Bacillota > Clostridia > Lachnospirales > Lachnospiraceae > UBA3305. The sequence continues at coordinate 5,083 of DFKM01000084.1, read as the reverse complement.
TTCCGGACATAAAGGAAAGATCAGCGCCGGATCGGCGGACGGGAAATCGCTCACGGTAACAGCGCTTTTCCCGGCGAAATGATCCGATCACAGCTTCACATTCCGTGCAGTGCGGCGGAAGCTGCATATCATCTGCCAGGCAGACCGGGCCGACCGGTCTGCTTTTTTGTTTCCTCTCTTTCAGGATGCCGGGTCCTGACATTTACAGATCCAAACTCTCCGAAATCAAAGCGGAATATACCACTTTTAAAATTGTATTTGACATTTTTTCAAATACCGTCAAATTTTTTATATTGTCCGAATCCGTCCTGCTGACCGAACGATATGTTTAGTTTCTCTACGATTTGTTTAGTTATGTTCCATTTTTCCGCATATTTGCTAAACTATTTCAGTCAACACTTCGTTGCATCCACAGCACGATCGGAGGCAGCCATGAATCTAGCAGAAATGATCAAGTATTACAGACTGAAAGCCGGTCTCACCCAGGAGGATCTCGGAAGATATCTGTCTTACAGTGCCGGCGCGATAAGCAATTACGAAAAAGGCATCCGTACACCCGATGTCCCCACCATGCAGAAGATTGCCGAAGCACTGGATATTCCTCTGAACCTGCTGATCGAAGCCAATATCGCACAGGCGACCGGCTTTGGCGAAAGCGGGCTGTCGAAGGAGGAGTACGCCTCCTCGCTCAGGCAGATGGAAAAAGAGGTCGTGGACGCATTCCGCGCGTTTGATGACAGCGACAAAAAGGCTGTGCAGAACTATGTCCGGAAACTGCGCCGGAAGAATCCCGGACCGGATGCCGGCAGGAACAGATAAAGTCTGAAAAAACTGTGAAGATCCTTGCAATGATCTCCTTCAGGGTGTAGCATAAAGTCCACGAAACCGATTGGTACAGACATCCTGAAAGGAAACGACATGTCGATCGTATATACTTATCTCGGGCCTGTGCAGAGCGCCGTCATGGTCTTTCCGCTGCTGGCGCTCGCACTCACCTTCCCTTACATTCTTTTTGAATACCGCCGCTACGGGGCGATCCCGCTCCTGCGGACGTTTCTGGTATACTGCTTTATCCTGTATCTCATAAACGCCTATTTTCAGGTGATCCTCCCGCTGCCCACCCGTGCGGAAGTCGCTTCTTCCACCGCTCCCGCCATGCAGCTGGAGCCGGGGAATTTTCTGCGGATGATCCGGCGTACGGCGGATCTGGATATTTCCGGCCGGCGCGAACTGATCACATTCCTGAAGAACCCTTTTGTCTATCAGGCGATCCTGAACGCCGTCCTGCTCTTCCCGCTCGGCGTATATCTTCATTATTATTACAGACGCGGTCTTATCCTGTCAGCGCTGATCGTATTTGCCGTGTCGCTGTTCTTCGAATTCACCCAGTATTCCGGCCTGTACGGTTATTATGCACATGCCTACAGAACGTTTGACGTAGACGATCTGATCCTGAATACGGCAGGCGGCATCACCGGCTGGATCCTCTCGCCGGTCATCTGCTTTGTGCTTCCGAAAAGAGAAGCGATCGATGAAGCTGCGTATGCACGCGGAGAACGTGTTCCCTTCTTCCGCCGCTTTCTGGCATTCCTGATCGATTTCAGCCTGGTCTATGTCGTATCATGGGTCATCGCGCTGCTCATTCCGGACGGCGCAGCCGGCCAGGTCATCGAGCTTCTGATCAGCATCGCGCTGCTGACAGCCTATCTCACATACATGCCGTATATGACAGGCGGCTATACGGTGGGGAAATGGCTCTTCCGGCTGCGGCTGGTGCCGGAAGGCAGAGGCCGGTGGGCCGATGCATCGCTTCTCCGGTATCTGATCCGGGCGCTGTTCATCAGCGTACTGCTCGCGCACATCCCGTTCTATTATCTGCTGTGTGAACAGATGAAGCAGATCACCTACAACACAGTGTTCGGCTTCTGGAGCGGTTTTGAGAGCCTGCTGTATGTCGTGAGCTTCGCGCTGGTCGTGGACGTGCTGGCAAGGATGATGATGGACAAAAAGGTATTCCTCTATGAAAGGATCAGCGGCCTTCATAATGAAAGCCGCATTGAACGGAAAACGAAATAAGCCACGGGGAGTGCCTGTCCCCGTGGGTTATGGGGTGCCTGTCCCCGTGGGTTATGTTTCATCAGTGTCTTCTGGAAGCAAACACCCGGATCTCCTCCGCCGCCTCTTCCCTGTGCTTCGCCGGATTCCGAAGGCTCAGCGTTCCCACGACCGTATTCCCGGAAAGTGCATCTGTCAGCTTGCTGAACGCGCCTTCAGCATTGCCCGAAGCAGAGCATCCGATCAGATAGACATTCTTCCCGCGGAACGGCTTCTGCTTTAAGAACGCGCCGACGGCCGGTGGATAGGTGCCCGCCCACACCGGGAACGCGATCACGATCTCATAATACTCTCTCGGATCGGCATTCACCGGCCAGAGTCCCGGATCGGTCCCCCGGAGCGCGGCCGCACCGCCCGCAAGGAACTTTCCGAAGCCGCTGGCCTTCGGTTCATTCCTGACTTTCAGCCGTTCCACATCCATGTCGATGTGTTTCATCAGCTCTTCGGCAACAAAAGCCGTATTGCCGTTCAGGCTGTAATAGACCATTAAGGTATCTTTCATTCCCGCCACCTCTTTTCATTTTCCTTGATAATCCGACTTTACACCATTCCTGTACGGATTGCAAGATTTCCCGATGATCCCCTTGACACATACCCTATGGGGGTATATTATAGGCATTGCCTGGATACCCCACGGGGGTATCTGCAATTCATTTTGATCATACTGATCCGGGAGGTCCTCCATGACAAAAACACCGGCCTGCTGCGGGCATTCCGATACGCAGTATACAGATGAACACGGGATCCGCCACAAGAAACGTTCCCCCGAAGAGCAGAAAGCACTCCTGACCCGCCTGAAACGCGCAGAGGGACAGATCCGCGGCATCGAGAAGATGGTGGAGAACGATGCTTACTGTCCGGATATCCTCATCCAGGTGTCCGCTGTCACAAGCGCCCTGAACAGCTTCAACAAAGAGCTGCTTTCCTGCCATATCAAAGGCTGCGTGGCGAACGACATCCGCGCCGGCGAGGACGGTTCCGTGGACGAACTGGTAAAAATCCTGATGAAACTGATGAAATAACAGAAAGGCATGATCATGGAACAATATATCGTTACCGGAATGAGCTGCGCGGCCTGCCAGGCACGTGTGGAAAAAGCAGTCAGTTCGCTGCCCGGCGTCACCTCCTGCTCGGTGAGCCTGCTCACCAATTCCATGAGCGTGGAAGGCGATATCTCGCCCGATACAGTCATCGATGCGGTTGTGAAGGCCGGCTATGAAGCAAAGAAAAAAGGCGCATCTGCGTCTGAGAAGCGCTCTTCCATTGCAGAGGAGGCAGATGCCCTTATCGACCGCGAGACGCCGAAGCTGAAGCGCCGGCTCATCCTCTCCGTCGGTTTTCTGGCCGTCCTGATGTACATCACGATGGGCCATAATATGCTGCACTGGCCGCTGCCGTCCTATTTCGACCACAATCATCTCGGCCTGGCGCTCACCCAGATGCTGCTGGCGGTCATCGTCATGATCATCAACGGCAAATTCTTTACGAGCGGCTTCTCTTCACTGCGCCACGGCGCACCGAATATGGATACGCTGGTCGCGCTCGGCTCGTCCGTCTCCTTCGGCTGGAGCACCTTTGTATTCTATGAAATGTGTGGTATGATTACGAAAGGCGCCTCCAATATGGAGCTGATGGAACTTTATCACGGACAGCTGTACTTCGAATCCGCCGCCATGATCCCGGCGCTGATCACCGTCGGAAAGATGCTGGAAGCGATGTCCAAAGGCCGCACCACCGATGCGCTCAAGAGCCTGATGAAGCTTGCGCCGAAGACCGCCGTACTGCTGCGGGACGGCAAAGAGACCGAGGTCAGCATCGAAGAAGTCATTCCCGGCGATATCTTCGCCGTAAAGCCCGGCGAATCCATCCCGGTCGATGGCATCATCCTGACCGGACATTCGGCCGTCAACGAATCCGCACTGACAGGCGAATCCATCCCGGTCGACAAAGCCGAAGGCGATCAGATCAGTGCTGCGACCATCAACCAGTCCGGCTACATCACCGCGAGAGCGACCCGCGTCGGGGAAGACACGACGCTCAGCCAGATCATCCACATGGTCTCGGATGCCGCCGCGACGAAAGCGCCGGTCGCCAGGATCGCCGATCAGGTATCCGGCATCTTCGTTCCTGCCGTCATCGGCATCGCCGTCATTGTGATGATCGGCTGGCTGATCGCGGGGCAGACCGTCAGCTTTGCGCTGGCGCGCGCGATCTCCGTGCTCGTTATTTCCTGCCCCTGTGCGCTCGGCCTGGCAACACCGGTCGCCATCATGGTCGGGAACGGCATGGGCGCAAAGGCCGGCGTCCTCTTCAAGACCGGCGAAGCACTGGAATCCGCCGGCAAAGTGCAGATCATCGCGCTTGATAAGACCGGAACGATCACCGCGGGCGAGCCGGAAGTGACGGACATTCTGCCCACGGACGGCTTTACGAAGGAAAGCCTGCTGCAGCTTGCCTATTCTCTGGAGGCACACAGCGAGCACCCGCTCGCTAAAGCGATCGTAAAGAATGCGGAAGCTGCCGGAATCGAAGCCGCGGAAGCCGAAGACTTTACTGCCCTGCCTGGGAACGGACTGACAGCGACAATCGCGGGAAAATCCGTACATGGCGGCAGCCGCAAATATATCAGCACACTGGTGAACATCGGCCTGGAAACGTCTTCCGCCGCGGAAGCGCTCTCCGCCGAAGGAAAAACACCGCTGTTCTTCGAAGCAGACGGCCGTCCCGCCGGCATTATCGCCGTTGCCGACGTGATCAAGCCGGATTCCCCGGCAGCGATCAGCCAGCTCAAGAATATGGGCGTTGAGGTCGTCATGCTTACGGGCGACAATGAAGGCACAGCGCAGGCTATCGGAAAGCAGGCCGGCGTGGATACCGTGATCGCCGGCGTCCTGCCGGACGGCAAGGAAGCCGTCATCCGGCAGCTGCAGTCCCGCGGCAGGACCGCCATGGTCGGCGACGGCATCAA
>DFKM01000099.1:1218-12675 GCA_002373555.1 Lachnospiraceae bacterium UBA3645 | reverse complement strand
ATCATCTGATGCGACAGCCCGTTTTCGTTGCCGTTCTGTTGGAAATGATCACATTTCCGTTACGAGATCCAGTGTATATTCCTTGTTCATCTTTCTGCAGATCGCAATGAACTTTTCCAGCGGGATGTCGTGCAGCTGGTTGTTGTTTCCGCGGATATTGACGGAAACGGTATTGTTCTCGGCTTCCTTGTCGCCCAGTACCAGGATGTAGGGATCCTTGTAAAGCTTGTAGGCTTTGATCTTCTTCTGCATGTTCTGGTCGGAATAGTCGACTTCGAAGCGGATGCCCGCGTCGCGCAGCTCTTCGCAGACCTTCTTCGCGTACTCATTGTGCGAAGTACGGATCGGGACAACGCCGACCTGTACGGGAGAGAGCCAGAACGGGAAGGCGCCCTTGAAGTTCTCGATCAGGATACCGATGAATCTTTCCATCGATCCGAACATGGCTCGGTGGATCATGACCGGACGTTTCTTCGCGCCGTCTTTGTCAATGTAGTGCAGGTCGAAATTGAGCGGCAGCTGGAAGTCAAGCTGGATGGTGCCCATCTGCCATTCTCTGCCGAGGCAGTCCTTCATCTTCAGGTCGATCTTCGGGCCGTAGAATGCGCCGTCGCCTTCGTTGATCTCATAGCCGCCTTCGCCGTATTTGTCATCCAGGATCTTCTTCAGCGCAGCTTCCGCCTGGTTCCAGACTTCGATGTCGCCCATAAAGTCATCCGGACGGGTGGAGAGCTCGGGTGCGTAGGAAAGTCCGAAGGTGCCGTAGATCTGTCCCGCGATATCCATGATATCGTTGATCTCGTCCGCGATCTGATCTTCGGTCAGGAAGGTGTGATCGTCATCCTGGTGGAAGAGCTGTACACGGAACAGGCCGTTCAGCTCACCGGATTTTTCCTTTCTGTGGATCGGATCGGTCTCGGAATAGCGGATCGGCAGTTCCTTGTAGGAATGGCCTTCGCGTCTGTACACGGTGATCGCGTTCGGGCAGTTCATGGGCTTTGCGGCATACGTATTGTTCTCGTCGATCGGGACAAGGAACATGTTGTCTTTATAATGTGCCCAGTGTCCGGAAGTCACCCAGAGCTCCTTGGAGTTCAGAACAGGTGCTGCGATCTCCTGATAGCCATGGACATCATGGATGCCTCTCCAGAAGGAGAGCAGCGCATTGTACAGCTTGAAGCCTCTGGGAAGCCAGTAAGGCATGCCGGGCGCGGTCTCGTCGAACATGAAGAGATCGAGCTGCGGTCCGAGCTTCTTGTGGTCGCGCTCCATCGCTTCCTTTACGAAAGCCAGATGCTCTTTGAGCTGCTGCTTGTCCGGGAATGCATACAGATAGATCCTCTGCAGGCTGTCGCGCTTCTCATCGCCTCTCCAGTAGGCGCCGGAAGCGGAACGGATCTGGAATGCAACGCTCATCAGCTCCTGGGAATTGGAGATGTGCGGGCCGCGGCAGAGGTCGACGAAATCATCGCCGGTCCAGTAGATCGTCAGCTTTTCATCCTCAGGCAGATCCATGACCAGCTCGGTCTTGAATTTCTGATCTTTAAAAAGCTCCAGCGCTTCCGAACGGCTGACTTCCTTTACGGTCCAGTCCTCGCGGCGCTTGATGATCTCGCGCATCTTGTTCTCGATCGTCTTGTAATCGGATTCCGTGACGGCCTTCGGCAGCAGGAAGTCATAGTAGCAGCCGGTATCGATCTGCGGACCGATCGCATACTGTACGTTCTCTTTGCCGTAGATCTCGATCACGGCCTTGGCAAGAATGTGGGCAAGCGAATGTCTGTAAACGCTTAAGAATTCTTCTCTTTCCATGGTATAACTCCTTTAAATAATGTACTGAGAATAATAAAACGCCCTTCAGCAAATGCTAAAGGACGTCATAAACGCGGTTCCACCTTTATTGTCATCCCGGCATACGCAGACACGGAATGACCACTCAATGGATGATAACGGAATCACCGGGCCGGATTGGGGCCGCTCGGAGGGCGGTGCGCAGCGGTTCGTGAACGGGAAGGTCTCAGCGTTTCCCTCCCTCTCTGTGGATGCCGTAAAGGCTGCAGTTCCTCGTCAAAGCTTTACTATGCAGTTCTATCGGATTATAATGCACGGCGGCGGTTTTGTAAACCTTTTTATGTGAATTTAATGTTTTACGGCTTTAGAAGTATTGGGATTCATGGGAAAATAATGTATAATGATGCAGATCGTACAGATAACAGAAATGATTCCCGGGAGGATAACAGATTGCGCAAAAATACCAGAGATCAGATCGCATCCTTTGCCATGCTGACAGCCGGCGCTGTCACGGCGGCATTTGCACTGTAGGAGTTTCTCGTGCCGACGAATGTTTTTGACGGCGGCGTGGTCGGCGTCAGTATGATCCTGGCCCATTTCCTGCCGTTAAAGCTCGGCATCCTGATGGTCATCATCAATGCGCCCTTCCTGGTGTACGGGATGACAAAGCTGGGAAAACTGTTCCTGGCGAAGGCGGGATATTCGATGGTCCTGTTTTCCCTGATGACGGCCGTTTTCGAACCGATGGTCAGTGCTACGCATGATGTCTTCCTCGGCGCGATCTTTGGCGGCATCCTTCTGGGCGTGGGCGTCGGCTTGGTCCTGCGCGGCGGCGGTTGTCTGGACGGAACGGAGATCGTCGCGGTCACATTGAGCCGGAGAGTTTCTTTCTCGGTCGGACAGATCATCCTGATCATGAATGTGCTCATTTATTCCGTCGCAGGAGCGCTGTTCGGCCTGGACCGCGGAATGTATTCGCTCGTGATGTATTTCATCACTTCGCGGGTGATCGATATCGTGGAGATCGGATTTGACAGCACGAAATCCGTCATGATCATTACCGATAACGGCAGAAAGGTTGCCGAAGAGATCTATGAGAAGCTCGGCCGGACCGTAACCTTTATGAAAGGCGAGGGATACATCAGCAGCGATACGAAGGATGTCCTATACTGTGTGGTGACGAGAGCCGAGATCCACGAGCTGAAGCAGATCATCAGTGAGACGGAGGGGAGTACGTTCACAACGATCTCGGAGGTGTCGGAGATCGTCGGGCGGCATATCAAATCGAACAGCCTGGCGGCGGGAGAGATGGGAACGGTGCAGCAGACGGCTGCCGGACCGGCAGAGAAGGTACAGAAATAAACAAGCGGCGGAGCATGAGCTTCGCCGTTCATTTACTTATTCTTCTTCATACTCGCTTTCTGTTTCCTCAGGGGACGCTTCCTCTTTCTTTCCCCGGATCTTGTTCTTTGCCTCCTGATGGCGCTCCATCTGCAGATCGTCAAGTCTGGATCTTTTCACGCCTGCTGCAACAGGGGAGAGCAGCACACGGCCGGTGCCGCGGTAGACATTGACCAGCCCTTCGCCGCTGATATCGGATCCGATCAGTGTCTTTGTTGTCTTTTCCACCGTAAACTTCAGAGACTGGCTCCAGGCGATGGCATAGTTTCCGTCCACGCGCAGTACGTCATTGTCCAGGTCGATCATGACGAGCTCTTCCCGGGGCACCATGCTCTCCAGCGCCACGATCCCTTCGCCATCGAGCATGCAGTTGAACATGCCTTCATTGCCGAGGACCATCGAGGAAATGGTGCTTCGCATGACCGTTTTGATATTGACTTCGCCGTCGCAGGCAAGGAACAGTCCGTTCTCAATGATCATGCGTCCGTTCCAGTCCGCCAGGTCTTCCAGCAGGATGTGCTTGTAAGTGGGTTCCAGTACAAGCAGGCCGGTGCCGGTATAGCGCGGCTTGATGACTGCTTCGTTCGTCAGTTTGCCGCCGATGATCTTCTTGCCGAGGTCGATGCCGCCCTTGATGTTGGTCGCGACTTTGAGATCGCCGGCCATCCATTCCATCGAGCCGCCCTGCACGGTGATGTCGTCGTCCTCCAGCGCGATCGCCAGCTGCCGTTTCCGGACATTCATCTGGCTGGCAAAATAGGAGAACATGGCTTCGGACGGATCGTCGCTCAGATTCTTCTGATATTCAATGACATTGAATTTGCCTTTGTGTTCAATGATCTTTTTGTTCGCGGTCTCGTTCAGAAAATTCGCTTTGTACATGGCTCCCTCCCCATAGCGGTATGATTTGTTTCTCCCTGCTTCCGATTATAAAATAATTCTGCAGGATTGCAAGATGCTCCGGGCTTCGCAAAGGGAGAATCTGCGATTTTGCGTATGCACCGCAGAAAAAAGAACATATGTGCGATTCGTGTTGATTTATCGGTGCCTGTATGATATAAATAGATTAAGTATGCGCAAAAGCGGAATGTGCGGAAACCGTGACGGTCCTGCCTCCGCCTGCAGCCGCAGACGAAGAGGAGGGAAGACATGATCTCCTATGTAAAAGGAATCCTGACAGAGACCGATCCTGATACTGTCGTCATCGAGACCGGCGGGATCGGCTACAATATAAAGATCACGGACAGGGTGCTGTCATCGCTGCCGCCCGTTGGCAGGGAAGCGAAGCTGTATACGCATTTCCATGTCCGGGAGGATGCCATGCAGCTCTACGGCTTCCTGAGCCGGGAAGATCTGAACATGTTCCGGATGCTGCTGGCCGTGAACGGCGTCGGACCGAAGGTCGCGCTGTCGCTGATCAATGAGATGTCTGCGAACGACCTGGCCTTTGCGATCCTGGCGGATGATGTGACTTTGATCTCCAAAGCACCCGGCCTCGGGAAGAAGACCGCGCAGAAGATCGTGCTGGAGCTGAAGGACAAGATGGATCTGAACGAAGCATTCACGGCCAGATCCCAGGCTGCGTCGGTGGCTGCGGCAGCTGCCGATTCGGATGTCACGGAGGCGGTCGAAGCCCTGGTCGCGCTCGGCTATTCGTCGACCGAAGCGGTACGGGCAGTGAAAGCAATAGAAGGAGCCGAAGGCATGGCTTCCGAAACACTTCTGAAGGAAGCGCTGAAGCTTCTCGCCGGTTTCTGAGAACAGATCTTTATTTTCGGTCCGGACCACGGATGAGGGATTATGGAAAAACGTATCATAACAACAGATATAACCGAAGAGGACAGACATATAGAGAACAGCCTGCGGCCCCGGTACCTGCGGGATTATATCGGGCAGCAGGAGCTGAAGGATCTGCTTTCCGTTTATATTGAAGCGGCAAAGAGCAGAAATGAGCCGCTCGATCATGTTCTGATCTACGGCCCGCCCGGGCTCGGCAAGACAACGCTTGCGGGGATCATTGCCAATGAGATGGGCAAGAATATCAAGATCACGTCCGGTCCGGCGATCGAGCATCCCGGCGAAATGGCGGCGATCCTGACCAAGCTCGGGGAAGGCGATGTGCTGTTCATTGATGAGATCCACCGCATCAACCGCCAGGTGGAAGAGCATCTGTATGCCGCCATGGAGGATTTCGCGATCGATATCATGATCGGGAAAGGCGCCGGCGCCAAATCCATCCGGCTCGATCTGCCGCCCTTCACGCTTGTCGGGGCGACAACGCGGGCCGGAATGCTGACGGCGCCGCTGCGCGACAGGTTCGGCGTGATCCACAGACTGGACTTCTATACGCCGAAGGAACTGGCGCTGATCGTGAAACGTTCGGCGGGCGTTCTCGGCGTGGAGATCGACGAGGCCGGTGCCATGGAGATCGCGAGACGGTCCCGCGGTACGCCCAGACTGGCGAACCGCCTGTTAAAGAGAGTCCGGGATTTCGCACAGGTGAAATATGAAGGCCATATCAACAGGAAGATCGCCGATGAGACGCTCACGCTCCTGAATGTCGACAAGTTCGGCCTGGATGCCATGGACCAGCGGGTCATCAATACCATTATCGATACCTTCGGCGGCGGTCCCGTGGGACTGGATACGCTGGCGGCCGCGCTCAGTGAGGACGCCGGCACACTGGAGGATGTCTGTGAACCGTATCTGCTGCAGAACGGCCTGATCGCGCGTACGCCGAGAGGCCGCATTGCCACTGCTTCCGCTTATGCATATGTCGGCAGGGCCGATGAGAGGGATGAAAATGACTGAGAACAACCGCACAAGGATCATCTTCGGCAGCCGCTCGATCACGCTCAGCGGGAAGGAAGATTCCGAATATGTGAACCGGCTGGCCGATTATCTGAACAGCAAGACCGAGGAGATGGCTGCGGCTGCTTCCTACAAACGGCTGACGGAAAATGACAGGACAGCCATGCTGCTTTTCAATATTGCCGATGATTATCTCAAGGCGAAGGACAGAGCAGACAGACTGGAAGCCGAGCTGAAGCAGCTGGAGGCGGAATCCGATGACATGCGCTACCGGTTTGTCAAGGAACGCATGCAGCAGGAAAAGGGAAAGTAAGTACGGCCGCGGCGGAATCTGCGGCCGGCCTGTCCGGAGGTATGTATGTTTATTCCAGAACTGCTTGCCCCTGCGGGATCGATGGACAGTCTGAAGGCTGCTGTTGCCGGCGGCGCTGATGCCGTTTACATGGGCGGCCTGAAATTCGGCGCCAGAGCCTATGCGGAAAACCCGGATGATGACGGGATCTGCGAGGCGATCGACTATGTCCACCTGCACGGTGTAAAGCTTTATATGACTGTCAATACACTGATGAAAGAGAGGGAGCTTGCGGATGAGCTGCTTCCTTTTTTGGAACGTCCGTACAGAGCGGGCGTGGATGCCGTACTCGTACAGGATCTCGGTGCGCTGGCGTGTATAAAAGAGCACTTCCCGGATCTCCCTGTCCATATCAGCACCCAGATGACCGTCGCCTCTCCATACGGTGCGAGGATCGCAAAAATGATGGGTGCGGAACGTCTCGTCCTTCCGCGGGAGCTTTCGCTTCCGGAGATCATAAGAATAAAGGAAGAAGCGGAGATTGAAGTCGAGACATTCATTCACGGTGCGCTGTGCTACTGCTATTCCGGACAGTGCCTGATGTCGTCGATGATCGGCGGACGCAGCGGGAACCGCGGGCGCTGTGCACAGCCCTGCAGACTGCCGTACCGGAAGGACGGAGGCAGAAAGGCGGAATATCTCCTGAATCTGAAGGATATCTGTTCGCTCTCTTTGCTTCCGGAACTCGCGGAAGCCGGGATCGCCTCCCTGAAGATCGAAGGACGGATGAAGAGCCCGTCCTATACCCTGGGAACGGTCGCCGTCTACCGGAAATATCTGGACAGGATCCGGGACGGAAAACCGTATGCGGTCGATCCGGAGGATGTGCGCTTCCTGCTGGAGCTGTTCGACCGGGGCGGCTATTCTTCCGGCTACTATCATACGCACAACGGACCGGATATGATTCATAAGGAAGAAAAGCCGGCGAAGCGGATCGTGGATGAAGCGCTGCTCAGCCGGTATTTCGGGAGGATGGATTCAGAAGCTTCCGACTTAAATATTAAGGGAACCTTAAAAGTAATTCCCGGAAACTGCGTTACAATAACAATGACATATAAAGGCCATGAAGTCACCTTCGCCGGACCGGAAGTACAGGAGGCGAAGAGCCGGCCGATGACCGGGGAAGAGATCCGGAAGAGAATGATGAAGACCGGCGGCACGGGATTCGCATTCTCGGAACTGGAGATCCTTACGGAAGGCGCGCCGTTTATTCCCGTGGGAGAACTGAACCGCTTCCGCCGGGATGCCATCGAAGCAATGAGAAAGGAGATACTCGATGCTTACAGACGTATCTCTTGAAAATACGGCGCTGCTGCAGACCCTGCTTGCCGCCGGCGCGGCGGACCGTGTGATCCTTTCCGCGGAGCGGACAGCGCCGGAAAGATGGAAGGAAGCAGCGGCAGAGATCAGAGCTGCAGGGGCGGAAGCAGTGCTCGCGCTTCCTTATGTATTTCGTGCGGAAGCGGCAGACTGGCTGTCCGCACACCGGAAAACACTTGCGGAAGCCGGGTTTGACGGTTTCCTGATCCGGAATATCGATGAAGCCGGCTTTTTCCGGGAGAACGGGATCCCCGGAAAGCGGATCTTTGACGCCGGGATGTATACCTGGAATCATGTTTCGGCAGAGGTTTGCCGGTCGCTCGGTGCGGACGAACTGACACTGCCGTATGAACTGAATCAGCGGGAGCTGCAGGAACGCGGCATGGACAGCCGGGACACCTTGATCGTTTACGGGAAGATCCCGCTGATGCTGTCCGCACAGTGCACAAAGAAGAATACCGGCGGGTGCCTGAAGAAAAACGGAACGCCCGGCATCCTCGCGCCCGCTTACAGTACGCTGACAGACCGGAAAGGCGCCGTATTTACGGAGGATTCCAGATGTCGGCTGTGTTATACCGTCATTTACAACAGTGTCCCGCTGTGGCTGTTCGATAAGATCCCCGAAAATACCGGCAGAGTGCGCCTGTGCTTTACCGATGAAACGGAAAAAGAACTGCAGGCTGTTCTGAAGGCCTTTCTAAAACGCGGGAAGCCGAAAGAGGGCAGTTTTACAAGAGGACATTTTACGAGAGGGGTGGAGTGATGACGAATCTGGTGCTGGAATATTCAAGGTACCTGATGCTCCTGATAGTATTACTGTATTCCATACTGAATCTGTACGGGCTCCGGAGCGTGGATGTCCGGTGGCAGAACCGGCTGTCGGGACATCAGATGTTCCTTCTGTTCCTGATGCACACGCTCGGCTATCTGATCATCTATCTGAAGACGACGGAGATCCGGATGATCGCATTCTACGGCATTCAGCTGGCCGTCTTTTTCCTGTATTATGTATCGTTCGGCTTTCTGTACCGGCACGGCTCGCGGCTCCTGATCGGGAATACGCTGACGCTGATCGTGATCGGACTGATGATGCAGACAAGACTGGATTTTGAATATGCCCTGCGGCAGTTCGTCTTTGTCTGCGCCGGCCTGATCCTCACGCTTCTGATCCCCGTTGTGATCCGTTATATGCATATCCTGGCGAAATGGGGCTGGGTCTATGCGATTGTCGGCATCGGCGCACTGGTCGCGGTCTGGGTGGTCGGCAATACGACCTACGGCGCCCAGCTCTCGATCTCGATCGGCGGATTTGCGCTGCAGCCCTCGGAATTCGTGAAGATCCTGTTTGTGTTCATGACAGCTTCGATGCTGCAGCGGAGCACGAGCTTCCGGAATGTGGTCATCGTCACTGCAGTCGCTGCCGTGCACGTGCTTGTCCTGGTGGCCAGCACTGACCTCGGAAGTGCGCTTGTTTATTTCGTATCCTATCTTTTCATGCTGTTCGTTGCCACGCATCAGCCGCTGTATATGGCTGCCGGTTTCGGTGCGGGCAGTGCAGCTGCGATGGGCGCCTATTTCCTTTTCTCCCATGTGCGTGTCCGCGTAATGATGTGGAGAGATCCGTTCTATGATTATGACAACAAGAGCCGTCAGATCGCACAGTCCATGTTTGCAATCAGCACCGGCGGATGGCTGGGATCGGGATTCTATCAGGGCATGCCGAAACTGATCTCCCTGGTGCGCAACGACTTTATCTTTGCCGCGATCTGCGAGGAGCTCGGCGTGATCTTTGCGATCTGCATCATTATCATCTATCTGGGATTCGTGCTGCAGATGATCTGGGTCTCCACCTGGATGAACGAGCTTTTCTATAAGATCGTCGGATTCGGCCTGGCCGTCATGTTCGGCTTCCAGGTGTTCCTGCATATCGGCGGCGTCACGAAAATGATCCCCTGCACGGGCATCACGCTGCCGCTCATCAGCTACGGCGGCAGTTCCGTTCTGACGACACTGATCATGATCGGCATTATTCAGGGCCTGCATCTGATGAAGGAAAAGGAGGCACGGGTGACGGATGGATATGAAGAAGACTATGAGGAAGAATATGAAGAAAGAGAGTACAGACGCAGCCGGCGCGCGGAAGAGGAATACGGCCGCCGCGGAAGAAACGCCGAAGAAGCGGACGCGGACTTCGATTTTTTCGAGGAAGAAAGACCGTCCGGCAGGCGCAGAAGGTAAGGTCAGGACGAGGGACGACGAGCGGCGCGAGCTCCGGCGGACGAATAAGGAGATCATGATGGTCTCCTATGTTGTGCTGTTCCTTTTCGTTGCGATGGCCGGGTATATGATCCGTTTCGTCTATAAAGATGCCGATACCTACAAGAACGACTCCAGAAATGCAAAGCGCATGAAGCAGATGGAGGACAGATTCCTGCGGGGCGATATCATGGCGGCGGATGAGACTGTACTGGCGACGACCAGCGTGACGGAGGACGGCAGTGAACGGCGTTCCTATCCGATGGGCGAGACATTCGCGCATGCGGTCGGCTATACCGGTCATGGTACGACGGGCATTGAAGGGACAGCCAATTCGTATCTGCAGGATTCCCATACGAATCCGGCACTGCGCATCGTGGAAGCTCTGAGAGGCATCAAATCCAGCGCCGATTCCGTGATCACCACGCTCGATGTCGGTCTGCAGCAGACCGCTTACAATGCGCTTTCCGGACACAGCGGCGCCATCGTTGTAATGGAGCCCGGCACGGGGAAGGTGCTCGCGATGGTGAGCCGGCCCGGCTTTGATCCGAATACGCTGGATGAGGACTGGGATGTTCTGACGAGCGAATCCAATACATCGAGCAATCTCGTGAACAGAGCGACGCAGGGACTGTATACGCCCGGGTCGACCTTCAAGGTGTTTACGGCGCTGGAGTTCCTGCGGGAATATCCTTACGAGTACCAAAACTATACCTTCAGCTGCGACAATATCTATGAAGCGGGAGAGTATTCCATCAAATGTGCGCACGGCGTTTCGCATGGCAATGTGGATCTTTCCGAAGCGTTTGCCGAGTCCTGCAACGGCGCTTTCGCCGATGTCGGACAGATGCTGGATTTCGAGGCGTTCTATCAGACCTGCGAGGAGGCCGGATTCAATACTTCCCTGAAGACCAGAGTGCCGATTGCGAAGAACCAGTTCGTGCTGGATAACAATGATTCGCAGTGGGATGTCCTGCAGACATCGATCGGGCAGGGAGAGACACAGCTGACGCCCATGTACAACGCCATGGTCGCCTCAGCGGTCGCGAACGGCGGCACCGTGATGAATCCGTATATCATAGACCGGGTGCTGAGCAAATACCGTGAGAAGGTCGCTTCCTTCGGTCCGTCCAGCCTCATGACGATCATGACGCAGGAAGAAGCCAGGGTACTGAAGGAATACATGGATGCCTGTGTGGCCTACGGAACGGGCGATGATGCTGCGGGCGAAGGTTATCATGCCTATGGCAAGACCGGTTCCGCGCAGACGAGATCCGACAGGGAAACGAATGCATGGTTTATCGGCTGGGCGGAGGATTCCAGGGATCCGGAGAGAAAAGTGGCTGTCAGCATCGTCGTGGAGGAAGGCGGCAGCGGCGGATCCGTGGCCGCGCCGATCGCGAAGGAGATCTTCGAGGAATGGCGGAGCCGGGATCTTTCCGAAGAAGAATACGGAAGCGATCTTCCGGAAGCAGAGACATCAGCTGATGAGGTGGTAGGATAAAGAGAGCCCATGGGGACAGGCG
>DFKM01000099.1:878-1127 GCA_002373555.1 Lachnospiraceae bacterium UBA3645 | reverse complement strand
CGCGGTGCCTGTCCCCATGGGCTCTCCTGTTACAGCGGCAGAAGGATCGGCTTTCTGTTCCGGAATACCGTATAGTACCGGAAGCCCAGGCTCTTCAGCAGTTCCCCGGTCACATCGAAATATTTTCCGATCTGCACGGGATTGTGCGCATCCGAACCGGTCGTCAGAAGCTCTCCACCGAGCTCCCGGTAGCGCGTGAGAATGGCCGGATGCGGATGGGCAAAGGAGAGGCCGGCTTTCAGACCCGCC
>DFKM01000099.1:0-828 GCA_002373555.1 Lachnospiraceae bacterium UBA3645 | reverse complement strand
CCGCCGTATTGATCTCCAGGCATTTTCCTTTCTGAATGATCGTCTTCAGGATCTCATCAAGGACATCGCCGAAATCGGGATACGGCGAATAGTCGGTGCTGCGCGAGGGCAGATAGCGGAAGGCATAATCAATATGGCCCGCCGTATCATAATCGTCAAATACATTCAGATTGGCATGGACCTCCTCAAAGTAGCGTTCCAGGCCTTCCTTTTCGCTCCTTTCGCGGAAATAGACCGCCGTTTCATACGGATCGATCCGGTCCACCAGATGGGTCGAATTGATGACGAAATCGAACGGATGCCCGCCGGCAAGCTCCTTCAGCTGATCCGGTATGTGCGGCTGCGCGCCGATCTCGATCCCGATGCCGATATCGATCCGTCCGGCAAATTCTTCCGCAAGAGCCGTCAGTTCGTCAAAATACCGGTCAATATCAAATGTAAAATCCCAGTCGCCTTCCGGAAAATCCGGATCGTAGTGATCCGTAAAGGTCATGTAGGAAAGACCGGCGGAAACAGCCTGCAGGATCTGCTCGCGCGGGGGCGTATCGGAATCTGCCGAAAAAGAAGAGTGAAGATGGGAATCTGCTTTGATCATCGTGTACCTCCCGGTGTCCTTCTGCCGGGACAGGGAACCGGCCCCTGTCCGGAAAATATACAGAAAAACTATAATATCATATTCTTACGATTAAAGATATTTGGTTACGAAAGTAAAATCCTAAAAAACGACGAAAAACCGTTGATTGTTAGCAGTATAGCACATTTTCTTATTTTTATGAAGAAAAAGTATTGCAAGCTGAAAAACCTCCTGCTATAATCCTGCTTGATAAA
>DFKM01000122.1 GCA_002373555.1 Lachnospiraceae bacterium UBA3645 | reverse complement strand
TGTTCCGGATCTGCATGACCTTGTCTCCCTCACGGAACACGGCATGGGGGAATTCCTTCTCCCGCTTGCTGCCGGCTGGCGGATTCAGATGCTCCTGCAGCACCTTATTCAGGTTCTCCACCCCCAGCACGCCTTTGCGCATCGGCGTCAGCACCTGGATCTGCGAAATGTCCGTCTGCAGATAACCGGGGAGTTTTTCGCTGATCAGCGTCTTTGTCGCGGCAACGATATGGTTCGCGTCATATCGTTTTACGAACAGAAAATCCCGGCTTCTCGCACTGCTGTCGATCCGTTCGCCCGAAAGGATCTTGTGCGCATTGACAACGATATCCCCGGCGGTATCCTGGCGGAAGATCCGCGTCAGTTCCGTCCGGTGGAATTTCCCGGAGTCAATGATGTCCTTCAGCACATTGCCCGGACCGACAGACGGGAGCTGGTCCGCATCCCCGACCAGTACGAGCCGGGTCCCGGGCGTCACCGCCTTCAGCAGCGAGTGCATCAGATTGATATCCACCATAGACATCTCATCAATTACGATGACATCCGCCCGCAGCGGATCATTTTCATTTTTTTCGAACCGATAGGCGTTTTCTCCGGCCGGATCATCCTCATCATCCGGTTTTCCGTTGAATTCCAGGAGCCGGTGGATCGTCACTGCCGGCCGCTCTGCCGCCTCGGACATCCGCTTGGCTGCCCGCCCGGTCGGCGCGGCAAGCAGAATAACGGCTCCCTGCCGTTCAAAATACCGGATAATGGTCCGGATCGTGGTCGTCTTGCCGGTGCCGGGTCCGCCGGTGATCAGACTGACGCCGTTCTCGACTGCGGCCCTGACCGCCTCCCTCTGCCGGGGATCCATGGTGACGCCGCTCCGGTCTTCGATATCCGCGACCGCTTCATCGATCGCATCCTGATCGGCCGGTTCGTACATATCCAGTTCGAGCAGCATCCGCGCCGTATTGATCTCCATATAATAGAACATGGCGGCATAGGCTGCCTCTGTATCATCCGCCAGCGTCCGGATCATGATCCGCTTTTCCATGAGCAGCTCCATCAGCGGCTGCTCCAGATCATCCTCCTCCACCCGCAGCAGATCCATCGCACTGCTCTTCAGCATAGGAAGCGGCAGATAGACATGGCCGGCGGAAAGCGCACGCATCATGGTATAGTAGATCCCGCTCTTGATCCGATAGACAGAATCCGCGCTGATGCCGGCTCTGGCAGCGATCTCATCCGCGGTCTTGAATCCCACGCCCGGGATGTCATCCGCGATCTTGTACGGATTTGTCAGCAGCAGCGTATAGATCTCCGGGCCGTACTGATTGTAGATCTTCACCGAGAGATTGAGCGAGATCCCGTATTTCTGCAGAAAGATCATGGCTTCCCGGAGCTCGCGCTTCTGCAGCACCTGCTCGGCGATCTGTCTGGCGCCGTTCTCACTGATGCCTTTTACTTCGGCCAGTCTTTCCGGTTCCTCGTCAATGATCCGGAGCGTATCCGCCTTGAATTTTTTGACGATCCTGGCGGCGATCGCCGGACCGACGCCTTTGATGGCGCCGGACCCCAGATAGCGTTCGATCGACACCGTGTCTTCCGGCATGGTCACCGAGAAGGATGTGACGACCAGCTGCTCCCCGTACAGCGGATGATTAGTAAAAGACCCCTCGGCTTCGAGGGGTTCTCCTTCGGATATGTCCGGCAGTGAGCCGACGAGCGTGATCTTCTTCCCGCCGCTCACTACCTCCATCACGGTATATCCGTTATTCTCATTTCTGTAAACGATATGTTCAACATATCCCTTTACTGTAGACATGCTTCTCCTGTCCGTCTTGTTCTTATGAATCCAGCAGACCGCGGTTCGAATGAATGAACTCGATGAATTTGCCCGTGCCGATCGCGACCACGCGCATGGGATCATCCGCGATCATGGTATGGATGCCCGTCTTCTCCTCGATCAGCTCATCCAGTCCTGCGAGCAGGCTTCCGCCGCCCGTCATCACGATGCCGCGTTCGTAGACATCCGCCGCAAGCTCCGGCGGCGTGCGCTCCAGCACATTCAGCACCGCTTCAACGATCTGCATGGCCGGCTCGGTCAGCGCATCCAGCATCTCGTCGGAGGTCAGCGTCATCGTCTTCGGAAGTCCTGTGACCAGATTGCGTCCTCTGACGTCCATGGTGATCATTTCGGGTCTGGGGTAGGCGCAGCCGATGCTGATCTTGATCTCTTCCGCTGTCCGCTCGCCGATCAGCAGGTTGTGGCGCTTGCGCATATATTTTACGATCGCATCGTCAAAATTATCGCCCGCCACCTTGACGGAGGTGCTGACGACCGTACCGCCGAGGGAAATGACCGCGATATCCGATGTGCCGCCGCCGATATCGACGATCATATTGCCGCAGGCTTTGCTGATATCGATCCCGGCGCCGATCGCCGCCGCGATCGGTTCCTCGATGATGCTCACTTCACGGGCGCCGGCCTGGTAGGTCGCATCCTCCACGGCCTTCTTCTCAACTTCAGTCGCCCCGCTGGGAATGCAGACGCTGATGCGCGGCTTCCGCAGGGTCTTCCTGCCCATCGCCTTGAGAATAAAGTACTTGAGCATTTTTTCGGTAATATCATAATCGGAGATCACGCCCTGGCGCAGGGGTCTGATCGCAACGATATTTCCGGGCGTACGGCCAAGCATCTTTCTCGCTTCTTCGCCGATCTCGCGGATCTCGTTCGTATCCCTGTCATAGGCTACCACGGACGGCTCCTTCAGGACCACGCCGCGGCCCTTGATATAAACCAGCACGCTGGCTGTTCCCAGATCGATTCCTATATCCATTGAAAGCATTCGGATTCCTCCTCATGTCCGGCTGAATTGCCAAAGCGCTTCTATTATAAACGAACTTAATATAAATTCAAAGTGTTTTTTGACGAACGCACGGATTTATACCAGCTTTGTGAAAATCCCGTCTTCGTAAATCTCTGCGCGCAGCAGCCTGTCCTTTTCATATTCCAGCAGCAGGGAGAAAAACGGCTGCGCCGGATCGGCAATTTTCTGCAGGAAGATCTTATCGCCCTCCCAGGACGGCAGTGCATAAACTTCTTCCTTATTAATAAAGGCCAGATCGCCCTCGTCGCATTCCTTCAGCGTCCCGGAAAAATCGTCGCAGGTGAACAGATACATCCGCTCGTCATCCTTTTCCGACAGAAAGGTGATCACTGCTCTCATCCGGAGCCGCCCGGCCGTCAGTCCGGTCTCCTCGAAGATCTCCCGCTTTGCACACTCCTCCGGGCTCTCCCGGCCTTCCAGCTTGCCGCCGACGCCGATCCATTTGCCTTCGTTGATGTCATTTTTCTTTTTTACCCGGTGAAGCATCAGATACGCGCCGTCTTTTTCCAGATAGCACAGTGTTGTCTCGATCATTCCGTTTCCTCCGCGGCCAGAAGCGCCTGGTAGACATCCCGCCGGCTCATGTGCCGCTCCCTGGCAATCTGCTTCATGGCCGTTTTCTTATCCATGCCTTCCGCAACATATTCCGCGAGCTGTTCGGCCAGCGGCTTTTCCGAAAATGCCGCGGCTTCCTCCCGCAGCAGTTCCTCTTCGGAGCCCGGCTCCAGGATCATCACGAACTCGCCCTTCGGTTCGTTCTCTTCATAATAGGAAACAGCACCGGAGAGCGGGAACCGCAGCCGCTCTTCATGGACTTTGGTCAGCTCTCGCAGAATGACGATCCCGCGGTCTCCGAGCGCTGCATAAAGATCCGCAAGCGTCTTCTTCAGCTTATGCGGCGCTTCATACAGGAGGACCGGCATCCTTTCCTTCTTCAGTTCCGCGAGCAGATCCGTTCTTTCCCGGCCCTTGACCGGCAGGAAACCGTAGAAGGCAAAACGGCCGGAATCGATGCCGGAAAGCGTCAGCGCGGTGATGCCGGCACACGGTCCGGGCAGCGACGTCACCCGGATACCGTTCTCGTAGCATTTCTGCACAAGCGCGTCTCCCGGATCGGAAATAATCGGAGAGCCGGCATCCGTGATCAGCGCGATATTCAGGCCGCCGGCCAGCTTTTCCACGAGTTCCTCCGCCTTTTTCACCCGGTTATGCTGATGATAGCTGGTGACCGGCGTATGAATATCGTAATGCGACAGCAGGACCCTGCTGTGTCTCGTATCTTCGCAGGCGATCAGATCGGCCTCTTTTAAAACGCGCAAAACCCGGAGGGTAATATCCTCCAGGTTTCCGATCGGTGTTGCACATAAATACAATGTTCCGCTCATTGCTTCTCCCGCGGGCGGGGATTCTTCTTCTCCCCATCAGGCTTTTTCTCCGGGCGCTTCTTCGCGTCCTGGTTTCTTCTGCGTCGGAACGGCCGCTTACGGCGTTCGCCCTGCCTTTCACCGTTCTGTTTTTCGCCGTTCTGTCTTCCGGCATGTTCTGCAGATCCGGCCGGCTCTTCGGCCGGAGCGGGCTCCCGAACAGGCTTTTCCCGTACGGGGGCCTGCTTCGGTCTCTTTTCCGCGATTTCCGGAAGCGGTCTTCTCTCCACCGGTACGGGCGGTTTCCTGTCCGGACCGAAGTCAAGATCCTCTACATGGTATTCCTTCATTTCGATTTCATCGCCATCGGTCTTGATCAGTACCCGGACCGTCTGCCGAAGGACATTCACGCTGTTGACCGTACCTTCCACACCGTCGGCCGCTGCCGTCACCATCTCTCCAACGGAGGGAAGCCGGCTGTTGAGATACTCATATGTATCTTCTTCATTCTTCAGGCAGCACATCAGCCTGCCGCAGACGCCGGAGATTTTGGACGGATTCAGCGAGAGATTCTGCTCCTTGGCCATCTTGATGGATACGGGTGCGAAGTCGGACAGATAGGAATGGCAGCACAGTACACGGCCGCAGATGCCGATCCCGCCGAGCATCTTCGTTTCGTCTCTGACGCCGATCTGCCGAAGCTCGATCCTGGTCTTGAAGACCGAGGCCAGATCCTTGACCAGCTCACGGAAATCAATCCTTCCGTCCGCCGTGAAATAAAACAGGATCTTGTTTCCTTCAAACGCATACTCCACATCCACAAGCTTCATCTCCAGACCGTGCTCGCGAATCTTTTCCCTGCAGATGCGGTAGGCATCCTTCTCTTTTTCCTTATTCGCTTTCAGGACTTCAAAATCTTCGTGTGTGGCGATGCGCTTCACGGTCTTTAAGGGAGCCGTCAGCTCCTCCTCTTCGATCTCACGGAAAGGCATCGAGACCATGCCGACTTCGGTGCCTCTGGCTGTTTCCACCACCACGCTCATCCCGGGCGAAAGCTCCAGTTCCCCGGGATCAAAAAAATATGTCTTGCCGCCTCCCCGGAAGCGGACACCGGTTACCTTAATCATATTCCCTCCAAGTTCTCTATCGCATCCGCGCAAGAAGCAGTTCGTACTGCCAGGCCGGATTCACGCCCGACGAAATACGTCCCTCCGCGGTATCTGTCATAGCAAGTATAGCATTGATCTGCTTCCAGGTATAGTCCTCTGCTGCGGTCCGGAGCGCCGGCAGCGCTTCCCGGATCACAATGCGGTCCTCCGCACCGGATAATTTCAGCGCCATGATATCCCGGATCCAGGTACGCAGCCCGCCGATCACCTGATCCGGTGCAAAATCATCCGCTGCAAGCTGTTCCGCCGCTGTATGGATCCCGGCAGTATCCGTTCCCCGGATCCCCGTAAAGATCCTCGCGAGCCTGTACCGCTCTTCCTCGGGAATGCGTTCCCATCCGTGTCCGCCGCTCATGGCCTTCAGCCGGACGCTTCGTGAAATGATCGTCGGCAGAAGCGCCTCGGTATTGCAGGAGAGCAGCAGGATCACGCCGTAGGAAGGCGGTTCCTCCAGGGTCTTTAAGAGCGCGTTCTGCGCCTGGACATTCATCCATTCGGCGTGTTCGACGACATAGATCTTGTACCGGCTCCGGTACGGACGGATGCTCATGTCTTCCACAAGTCCGATCCGGATGTCATCCACCTTGATGACGCCCGGCTTCTCCGGCACTACCCGGATCAGATCCGGGTGTCCGCCTTCGGCGAGGAATCTGCAGGAAGGGCATTTCCCGCAGGCATCATGACTTTCGCACAGAAGGAGCTGTATAAAATAATCGGATAACCCCCGCAGGATCCTTTCATCCTCTCCCTCTATGATATAGGCATGGGAAGGCGCACCCTTTGCCGCGGCGGCAAAGCATGCTCTCAGCATTCTGTCATTTACAGCAGCACCCGTCTCCATGCGTCTCCTTCCAAAAGCAGGCCTCCTGCCTTAACAGGAGGCCTGTCGGTCTGTCAGTGGCAGCCCTTGTCACGGCACTTATAGGCCATGTTCGGGTCTGTCGGATCCCAGGTATGTCCCTTTTTGAGCTTCAGCGCTTTGGGCTTTCCGAAGGGATTCTTCGCGTTATGCTTGATGGTTACCTTCGTTCCGAGCTTGCAGTTGTCATAGATCCATTTCGCATCCCGGCAACAGAGTCTGATGCAGCCGGCAGAGCACTTTGTGCCCAGCTTATTGTAGGCATAGACCTTCAGGTTGTTGTTGCTCTGCGTGTAATACGGTACGGAATGGAACAGAACACCGCCGTGGATACGTGTGCACCACTGTCCGTAGCAGGGGCCCTGCAGCGTGCGCCAGCGGTACTTTGCAGGCGTGCTGAAGGTCCCGATCGGCGTGGCCTTGCCGGTCGAACAGACGAAGGCCTTCACGGGAACGTTGTAATTCCCGCTGCTGCTCTGGGCATACACGGTGACAATATTCTTGTCGTAGTCGATCTCGATCCTGTAAGAGCTCTGCTTTCCGATAATGCTCTCCGTATCCTTGATCAGGGAACCGTCATCATTATAGTAAAGGACAAGCCCGTCCACGATCTTCTTTGTTCTCTCGGTGCTGGAGGTGAGGCCATTCTTGTTGTAACCGCTGAGAACGACTTTTCCGCTCACCTTAACATAAGCACGCACTGTGTATGTATATTTCCTGTTCGCTTTCACGGTCTTGTCGGTATACGATGTCACCTTGCCGACGGTCTTGAGGAGCGACCATCTCTTTCCGCCCGCTTTCTTACGGTAGATACGGTAACCTTTCGCACCGGTAACCTTTTTCCAGGTTACCGTGATCCCTTTCCGGTCAGCGGTCGGTCTGGCGCTCGTAAGCCTGGGCTTCGCAAGCTTCGGCGTTCCTGTAACGCCTGTCTCGTTATAGTTCGTGCTCCGCAGGATCACGCTTCCGTACTGGCGGTAGGCCCTTACGGTATACGTGTATTTTTTGCCGAATTTGCACTTTGCATCGGAATACGAAAGGGTATCCGCACCTTTCACTTCCGCGAGCATTTTCCACCGTCCGTTCGCCTTCTTCCGGTAGACATAGTAACCATCGGCTTCCGGCGCTTTCTCCCAGGTCACCTTGACAGTCTTATAATTGACGCCCGCTGCTTTTTTCAGCTTCGGGGATGCAAAGGAACTCTCTGCCTCGGCCGCCGTCAGCGTCTTTCCGACAACAGTCTTTTCATAGGCGCTCAGGATCTCTTCTTCATCCGCGAGTTTGCAGGAACGTACTGTATAAACGGTATCCTTTGCCTTCGGCGCATCATTATCAACAAAAGATGTCTCCTCGATCTTCTTTCCGATCTTTGTCCACTGGCCGTCGTCACCCTGTCTGTAGACATTGTAATAATCGGTATCCTCAGACGCCTCCCAGAGGATCTTCAGGCCGGTCTCGGAAACAGACACAGGAGTCTTCATCACAGGCTGCTTCGGGGCCGCCTTCACGCTCAGGCCCGTTTCATCATAGCCGCTGAGTGCACTGCCTTTGACGGCACGAACGGTATAAACATATTCCGTTCCGACTTCCAGTGCTTCCTCATCCGTAAATTCTGCTGCCGCTGCCGTATAGAAGTTCTTTCCGTTCCATTTGTCACCGGCCTTTTTTCTGTAGATGTTGTATTTCTCCGCACCGGGCACTGCCTCCCAGGTAATTTTGATCCCGTCAGCAACGATTTCCGCAGCCGTCAGCTTCGGGACGGAAAGTGTATCTTCCGGCGCGCCATCAGGTGCCGCGTCTTCCGGGGTCCCTGCGGGAACCGCTTCTGCCTCGGCCGGTACAGTCACTGCAGCATCCTGCTTTTCTTCCTTATTTAATACAGGCGCCGGCGCCTCAGCCGTGAAGGTGATCTCTTCCGGTGTCTCCTGCTCTTCGCTCTCAGGTTCCGCCGCAGTTTCTTCCGACGCTTCTGTTTCCGCCGGCTGCTCGTCACTTTCTTCCGCAGATGCCTCCGGTTTCTCCGCCGCAGTCTCTTCAGGCTGCGTTTCCTCCGGCGTCTCCGTCTCTTCTGCCGTTGTTTCCTCTGCGGTTGTTTCTACTGTCGTCTGATCCGTATTATCAGGAGTGTCAGCATTTGCCGGCACCGGCTGCAGCATCATGGCTGTTGCCAGAATAAACGCCAGCAGTCTGACAGATAATCCTACTCTTTTCTTCATGCGTTCCTGCCTTTCTGAATTGATGGGTACCGGCCTCAGGCCTCTTTCCCTTTCTGTTTCTTTCCGAAACGGCGGCCGCTCTTTCCGACCCCCGCATACTTACCGATCCCGTGTACGGCATAGGAACAGAAATATACTGCCGACCGCAGCACCGAATACCCCATATATCTGTACACCTTATAAGTCATGACAGCAGACTTTAATTTGTTTCCGGATTTGCTGTTCTCCGACATCCGGTATTTCAGATACGGTTTCTGAATCCCGATCGCGCTTCCGTAGCGCTTCAGGATCTTCAGCCATAAAATATAGTCCTCGTGAGCATCGTCGTGTTCCATCGGGAAGATCCTTGCGACGTCCCTGCGGACGACTACGGAGGAGCAGGCAATGGAATTGTGCTTTAAAAGCTCCTTATACGTAATATGCTTCTTCACGGGAATGATGCGGCCGAGCGATACTCCGTCATGACGCATCAGTTCTCTTGCGGTCGAGCAGAGAACTGCTTTGTTCCGTTCCAGCGCCTCCACCTGTTCGGCAAGCTTGCCCTGGTCCCACCAGTCGTCGGAATCCAGAAGTGCGACATATTTTCCCGCGGCATTGATGATCCCGTGATTTCTGGCAGCCGCAACGCCGAGATTTTCCTCCCGCCGCAGGATCCGCAGCCGTTCATCCGGCAGAAGATCGGCAAGCACCTCTGCGGCCGGGATGCGCGAGCCATCGTCCACGACAACGACTTCCAACGCAACGCCCTCCTGTGAAAGCGCGCTCTCCACCGCCTGTCGGATCGTTTTCTCACTGTTGTAACTCGGTATAACGACCGATACCTGAAGATCTTCCATCCTGTAGGCCTCCGCTTATCGTACGGTCAGAATACGCTTTTCTTCTTCTCAGGCGTGCCGGCCGCGGTGCGCTGTCCGGGATCGACGCCCTGCGTATTCTCTTTCTGGAAAAGGATCTTGAACGTCAGCATGCAGAGCTTGATGTCCATCCATATACTGTAATTCTCAATATAGAAAAGGTCAAGCTTCAGCTTATCGTATGGGGTGGTATTGTATTTTCCGTAGACCTGCGCAAAACCGGTCAGGCCGGCCTTGACTTTCAGGCGGTACTCGAACTCGGGGATGATCTCCATATATTCGGCGGCGATCTCCGGCCTTTCGGGTCTCGGCCCGACCATCGACATGTCGCCCTTTAATATATTGATCAGCTGCGGCAGCTCATCCAGATGGAGATTGCGGATCACATGTCCGACCGCAGTCACTCTCGGATCGCCTTCCGCCGCGAGCCGGATCCCCTTCTGCTCCGCATTCACACGCATGCTGCGGAACTTATAGATCATGAAGACGCGGCCGTCCTTTGTCAGACGCTCCTGTTTGTAGAACACAGGCCCGCGGTCTGTCACCCAGATCAGAAATGCAATCAGGATCATGATGGGCGAGAAGATCACCAGCATCGCCAGCGACATCACGATGTCCATCAGCCGTTTCAGCCCCTGCTGCTCCGCCGACAGCCCTCTGTTGCGGTTGAGCTGCAGGACCGTATCAAAGAAATTCAGCGTCTCGGAACTCATCATCATGATGTCGGCGATCTTCGGGATCGTATAACAGCGGATATCCTTTTTAAAGCAGTATTTCAGAAAATCATTTCTTCTCTGCGAAGGGATATCGCCGATCAGCACGGACTGTGCATGGTCGATCTTCTCAAAGATCTCTTCGTCTGTCTCGAATTCTATACAGGCGGTCTCCCGGATGTGGAATTTATCTCTGCGGCTGGAGAGCTTCTTCATGATGCTTCGCGGACTTCTGTCCCCGTAGATCAAAAGGAGATCTCTGGCCGGATAAAGCGTACTGTAAATCCATCTGGCAAAAAACACCCAGCCTATGACCAGCACCAGATCCAGGATCGTCATCTGCAGCAGCGGAAGGGCATGCCTTCCGAAGGTCCATCTTCCGATCAGGGCCAGCTGGATATAGGTGATCGCATTGACAAAAATAACGGCGATGAACTGGGAGAAGAGGACGTCCATGGCTCGAAGATATCCCACCTTCATCGCTCCGTATACACTGGCGAAAAAGTACAGCAGAACGGCATACAGCGTCAGGATGGCATAGTGTCCCCACCGGAAATAGCGGATACCGATGATCTGCCTGTCATGATAATATGAAAACCAGAAATAAGCGTATACGCCTGTAAGTACGGCCACGTTCAGCAAAGTCAACGCGAACCGCAACAGGCGCTTGTATTTTTCCCTGTATTCCATTTTTCAGAATAGGCGGCCGGGATATGCTCCCGGCCGTCTTTTCCTTTCTCATGAAATCCGCGGACTGCCCGAAAACAGGCTGCGGTCTTTATCTGACGGTTACGCTCATGCCTTCGGCATTGAAGTCGCCCTGCAGGGTCTTTTTCTTCAGCTTCCAGTAACCGCGGACGGTAAATGTATAGGCTGTACCGGACTGCAGTCCCGTAAGCGTAACAGATCTTTTCTTGGAAGAGCATTTGGCAACTTCTTTCCAGTCGCTGTCTGCAGTCTTCGCATATACGATGTAGCCCTTCGCTCCTGCGGACTTGCTCCAGGAAACAACGGCCTGTCCCGCAGCATCGGAAGTGACGCTCTCCATCGCCGCCATACCGGGCTGCATCTTTACGGTGATGCCGTTCTTGTCATACGAACTCATAATCTTCTTTGTACCGGAGCGGTACATGGCTTTCACCGTATATTTGTACTGTTTTCCGTACTCTACGTCTTTATCCGTGTAACGGTTCGAATAGACAGTCGCTATCTCTTTCCACTTTTTGGCTGTGCCGGCCTTGCGGTAGACCTTGTAGGTGCCGATTCCGCTTACCTTACCCCACTTCAGTGTGATCTGCTTCTTGACGGAAGGCACTGCGGATTTCAGAACGGGCGTTCCGGGAACCACTTTCTTGGAGATGCCCTTTTCATAACCGCCGAGCACCTGCTTCCCTTTCGCCTTAAAGTAAGCGCGGGCAGTGTAGGTATATTTCACGTTCGGCGTCAGTCCGGAGGACTTATAGCTGGTGGAAGCGGTGCTTCCGATCTTTTCCCATTTCGACTTTCCGCTCTTCCGGTAAACGGCATATCCTTCTGCGCCGGCTACAGGCTTCCAGCTGACTGTCTGGGAGGTAACGCTGCTGTTGACGATCGCTTCCATCGCCGGTGTTTCCAGCGCTGTCCTGCAGCTTACGCCCGCTGCATTGTAAAGGCCCGCGGTCTTCGTACCGTCTGCTCTGTTCAGCAGTCCCCTGACCGTATAGGTATAGGTGACGTTCTTCGCTGTCGTCTGATCTGTAAAGGCCTTCTTTGTCGTCGTACCAACGGATACATAATCGGCGGTGCCGGTCTTTCGCAGGACTTCGTAAGCGGAAGCGCCCTGGACAGCTTTCCATTTCAGCTTCACGCTGCCGTTCGATTTCGCGGCTATGCTCTTCAGCTGTGCGGCTGCAGGCCGTACATAGACCATCGCCGTCGCTGTCAGGCTTCCGACCTGCAGTTTGATCTTCGCGCTGCCGGCTGCCACAGCCTTGACATTTCCGTTTCCATCTACGGTGGCAACGCTTGTTTTATCGCTTGTCCACTTCGGCGTACCGCTCATGCCCGTGCTGTAGGTAAGCTTCTGTGTGCTCCCGATATTCAGCTCAACTACTGTATTGGACAGGTTGAGCACCGTAGAACTCACATAGCTGGGAGCGGCGCTGCCGTTGTCGCCTTCGATCGCGACGACGGAACTCGGTCTGTACTGCACATTGTCACGGGTCTTGCTTCGGATGAGCTTATAGCCCTTGCCGAAGTATTTCGAATAAAGCTCGGAAAGTTCCTTCGTGCCGCCTTCGCCCCAGCGGGTGTACTTTGTCTGCGGCGGCGTCTGTTCCATGATGTCGATATAGACGATCTGATCTCCTCTGTAACCGACATCGCTGACCATGACGACATGGCTTCCGGCCTTGTTGAACGCATCGCCGACCTGCACGCTGTAGATGCTCTGGCTCTCCACGAGCGTCGCATAAGAGGCGATCGATCTGGTGTACTGTCTGGAGGGCAGATCCCATGACCAGGAAACGAAAGAGCTGCAGTCGCAGCTGTAATAAGGCGCCGAACGGTTGTAGCTGGATCTTTCCGTATACATCTTGCTGCTGCTGTCATTGACGGCCCCGATGAACTCCTCAAGAGAAGCAGCCCAGGGAACATACTTGGCTCTGACGGGCTGTCCGTAAGGAAGGCCGCTGTAGGTAACTCCTGCCTTGAAGGTGGAGCTGTTTCCCCAGGAAGCGATGTCCTTCACGGGCGTCCAGCGGATCTCGTGCTGCTGACGCGCACGCTTGACCATGTTCTTCTGGCCCTGGGAGACCTTGTCCGTTGAGAGGATGGAGGTGATCCCGGATGCGGACGCGGAGACCGCGGCCTCGGATTCCGTCCTCGATGCAGCGGAGGCAATCGCACCTGCCGCAGCGGCTGCTCTCGCATTCGCCTGACACTCTTCGCACTCGCAGTCTTCCGCCGCCTGGGCGATATTGCTGAGCGCAGCAGAATTATTTCCGAGCGTGTAGGCATGGATCGCGGAAGAACCGGATCCGGAGAACAGATCCGTGACGCTTACCTGATAATCCTTCTCATTCTTCGTGAACAGAAGGTAATTGTCATACACATAGAAGCTGAAAACGTTCGAGCTGACTTTCTTCCCGTCTGCATAAACGGTGTAATTCTGTTTGCTGCCTTTGGCATAGATGATTCCGTGGGATGTGGGAATGAAGTGGGTGATCTTTCCCTTCACAAGCACCTGGCTCTTCTCGGAGGCGCTCTTCTTCAGATAGACCTTGCCGCCTGCAAGGAAGTAGAAGCGGCCGTCGTGACGGACATACATCTCGGTGATGGCTTTCCCGGTCGTAAAGAGCTTCTTTCTGTTCCTGCCGCCGGTGGTAACGGAATAAACAGCGGAGCCCTTCCCGCTCTTCGCCGTGTAATAAACGGTATTGTCGATCACATTGATATTGGATGCGGAATCGGAGGAAAGGCGCTTCTCGCTGCCGTTCGCCGACACATAAAGCGCGCCGTTATCCGAATCGGAATAATAAACGCGGCCGGATGCGCCCGGAGCGATCACACCTCCGTTGAGGATATTTTCACTGCTGTTTCCCCAGCTCACCGCGGAGGAGGCAGCCATCACGGATCCGGCTGTTCCGAGGACGAGCAGGGTGTATACAGTTAAGACATATTTCAGTAATTTTTTCATATTATTTTCTCCCGATTCCCACCAAATTCGGATCCAAAAGTGTCTTAAACATTTAACAATCAGTGTCCCGCACAATTACCTGTAGGATACCATTTTTCTCCCGAAACGTCAAGTTGTTACACAGTTTTTACATGTTTGTTACTGTTGGATTTTTCGCATTTCCGTGTGAAATTAACTAACTATTGCCGCTATATTTTTCGTATTCATTACGATTGCGGCTTGTAAAGACACATTTGCGTCCCTTACATTTGCCCCCGCGATATCGTATTACAAAAATAATATATTTCCCTTCCGGCAGCCGATCGCATCCCCTCCGTTTTCTATCTCCTTCGTAAAATATTTTTCATGGAAATTACAGGCATATTGTGCTATACTCTCCTGCACAAACTTTATTTGTAAGAAAGGTTTTCCTGATGAAATATAAGAATATGCTCCTTCTGGCGCTGCTGCTCTCCTGCGCCGCCGCAGCGGATACAACGCCGGTCCGGGCTGCCGCAAAGCCGGATGAGAACACCGTACTCGAAGAAGGCATCACCGCCTTCGGCGAAGATCTGGGCGGCCTCACCGTTTCCCAGGCGATCGAAAAGATCAACGCCTATTACACCGAAAAAGCCGGTTATAAAGTATCCGTCACATATGACGAACAGACAGCCGAGACCACGGCCGGCGCATTCGGGCTTTCCTGGGATGCGGAAACGCCCGTCTATGAAGCCGCAGCGCTCGGCAAGAGCGGGAACCCGATCGAGATCTACAAGGCCCGGGCGGATCTGAAGTCCAGCAATGTGGATCTTGCCGTCGGCTATACATGGGACAGCAGCCTGGTAAAGGACTTTGTCGAAAAGGAGATCGCGTCCCACGATACGGCCCCTGAAAATGCAAGCCTTAAACGCGAGGACGGCGCCTTTATCGTCACAGACGATGTGCACGGCCGGGTCACCAACATCGAATCCACGGCCGAAAAGATCGATGCGGCGCTCGGCGGAGAACTGACCGGTGACATGACCATCGAAGCCGATACGAAGGTATCGATCCCGGAGGTCACCGGAGAGATGCTCTCCGAAGTCAAGGATAAGCTCGGGACCTACCACACGGATTATTCTTCCAGCAGCAGCGCGCGCAAGACGAACATTAAGATCGCTGCCGGACGGATCGGCGGCACGCTGCTGATGCCCGGCGAATCCTTTTCCGTCAGCGACACGATCCTTGAAAGGAACGCCGAGAACGGCTATGAGCTCGCCCCGCAGTACGCGAACGGCGATTCCGAGATGGCCTACGGCGGCGGCGTCTGCCAGGTATCCACTACGCTGTACAACGCGGTGATCCGTGCAGAGCTGCAGATCGACGAAAGGCATCCGCACTCGATGATCATTCATTACGCCCCGTATTCCTCTGACGCCGCGATCGCGGAAGGCAACAAGGATTTCATTTTTACCAACAACAAGGAGTATCCGGTCTATATCGCATCGGACGCCGACGGAAGCACGCTGACGTTCTCGGTCTACGGCAAGGAAGACCGGCCGGAGAACCGGACGATCGAGTTCGAATCCAATACGCTCTCTTACGAGGAGCTCTCCCCCGAAGTCATCGAGGACAAGAGCCTGGCTGCGGGCGAAGAAGTCACCAGCGGCTCCTCCCACCCCTCCGTCAGTTCGGAGCTCTACAAAGTGATCTATATCGACGGCGAGGAAAGCGAACGCGTCCTGATGAACAAGGATCATTATAACGGGACCCGGAAAAAGATCCGCCGGGGCGTAAAGAAGCCGGAAACAACGGCCGCCGCGGAGACGGAAGCCGAAGAAGAAACGAAGAAGGAAACGAAGGCCGAGGAATCCGGCGAAAAGAAAAAAGAGAAAGAGACCAAGGCCGAGAAGAAGGAAAAAGAGACCGAGGCGAAAAAGGAGAAAAAGAAGAAAAAGAAAACCGAGGATGACGAAGAGGTGGTGGGCTGATGCTCACCGCCTTCGGAAATCCCCGGGCATACTGAAAAAGCAGGTCTGCGAATGCAGACCTGCTTTTTCAGTATGCCCGGGGGGATTCGAACCCTCGACC
>DFKM01000059.1:4374-8155 GCA_002373555.1 Lachnospiraceae bacterium UBA3645 | reverse complement strand
AACTGACGATATCTTTACTCCGTCCGGAACCGGGAGCTCATTGACAATAAACATCCCGCTGTCTTATAGTATTGTATATCAGCAAGATGCTTATGCCGGTGAAAGGAGACCTTCCCATATGCACAGACAAAACAGATCCGGACGCGGTGCCGTCAGCATGATCCGGCGCTTCGCTATCCTTTCCATCCTTCTGACAGCTGTTGTTCTGCGCGGTGCAGAATCTGTACAGGCAGAGACTGCTTCGGAAACCGCCGCCTCCGCTGAAGCCGATTCCGTGAAAAACGGCTGGTACACGGCCGACGGAAAGACCTTCTATTATAAAAACGGGAAAAAGCTCACCGGCTGGCAGAAGATTCAGGGAAAGACATACTACCTGACCAAAAAGGGCGGCCTGCAGAAAAACACCATTGCCGGTTCCAAAAAGAAAGGCTACGCTTACGTAGACGCGGACGGTGTACGCATCAACGATAAAGTCATGAAACGAGCGGTCTCTTTTGCGGTCAAGTATTCCAAGCAGAGCAAACCGCCGCTCCAGCGTCTGGAGAAATGTTTCAAGGCGCTGCGCAAATATCCCTATGTGCGCTATTATAATGACAAGCCATCGTCCGGCAGGATCTCCAACTACGCGACGGATATGCTGAAGAAGAAAGGCGGGAACTGCTACCGCTATGCCAGCGCGTATGCCTATATCGCGCAGGCCCTCGGATATGAAGTCCGCGTCGCGGTCGGCGCAACGACTGCGTACCGCGGCCGCAGCCTGAGCCCGCACGGATGGTGCGAGGTGAAGGGCGGGAAAAACTGGTATATCGTTGACTGCAGCATGTCCCGACACAACACAGATGTGGATCTGTGCCTGGTCAAACGGTCCAAATATCCGTTCAAGCTCCGCTGTGACAAGATCTTCACCATGAAGATCGAAAATCACAGGATCACCTGGAAGGGAAAGAAAGCACCGTGGAATAATCTCAAAAGCAAAACACTGAAGCTGCGCTGAAAAAATGCACCCGGAGAAATATCAATCTCTCCGGGTGCATTTTTTCAGACGGATCACTCTGTCTTCCTGTCATGGCCGGGACAGGGAGCTGTCCTCGTTTACTCTGTCTTCCGCGCCTTTCTGTCATAGGTCAGAATACCGTTTTTCTCTTCTTCGATATCGGACACCTGCGTATAGACCGCTGCTGCGAGGCCTTCGTTCTTCAGCGCACTGATCTCTTCCATCAGCTTGCGGAACGCCTCCGGAAGATCTTCGGGCACATAGTCACGGTATCCGTAATTTTCTTCGTACATCACATGCCCCGGGATCCCGCTTGTATACCCGCCGTATTCCGACAGGACGAACGGACGCGGATCCTTCTCCACGACCAGCTTCCGGAAATAATTGTGCACGCTCTTCACATCCCCGCCGCCCTGATCGAACCAGCCGCTTGCATGATCGATGAGCCGTGTCGGATCCGCCTTCCGGACCATCGCCGCGAGGCGCAGTGAATCATACTGCCCCCAGCCTTCATTGAAAATGTTCCATAAAGCGATGCAGGGATGATTCTCCAGCTGCCGGATCATGCGGATGAGATCCCTTTCAAATCGCGCCCGTGCTTTTGCATCGGTCCTTCCGAACCGTTTCTCATTGCCTTCGTCCCTGACATGCGTCCATATCCACGAGAATGCTGTCGGCAGATAGGTCATCAGCATGGAATCGATCCGGCCGCCGCCATGCACCATATCCTGCCACACGATCATGCCCAGACGGTCACAATGATAATACCACCGCTCCGTTTCGATCTTCTCATGCTTGCGGATCATATTGAACCCGGCCCGTTTCATTTCCGTGATATCAAAGAGGAGCGCTTCGTCCGCCGGAGCCGTCATGAGGCTTTCCGGCCAGTACCCCTGATCCAGGACGCCGTGCATGAAATACGGCCGCCCATTCAATGTCAGGCAGGGATTTCCATTCACATCCGTTCCCGTTCCGAACGACCGGACGGCAAAATAACTCTGCACATGGTCGTCCCCGGCATCGATTTCCACGTCATAGAGTTCCGGCGATTCCGGCGTCCACAGCCGGGGATCGTCGATCCTGATCTCCGTCTGCAGGACTGCGCCGGATTTTCTCCCGGTCGTGAAATCCGCTTCGCGAAAATGATACGCTTTCCCGTCCAGCCGGATTGCGACCGGCGCGGGCTTCTTCATGGCGATCCGGAAGCAGACTGAGCAGAAATCCTTTTTCGGAACGATCTTCAGATCCGCGATAAAATTTTCCGGTACGGTCTCCATCCACACGGTCTGCCAGATCCCGCTCTGCGCCTGATAGAACATTCCGCCGGGCGAGAACCGCTGTTTGCCGCGGCATTCATTCCCGGTGTCCGAATCATCCCGGACACAGACTGTCAGCTCATTGGCACCAGGCCGCACAAGATCCGTAATATCCAGTGAGAAGGACAGATACCCGTTACGGTGCTTCCCTGCCGGCTGCCCGTTCACATAAACGATGCACCGCTCGTCCACAGCACCGAAATGCAGGATCACCCGCTGTCCGTCTGCTGTTTCCTGGCATGCGAAGCGCCGCCTGTACCACAGTGCTTCTTCCGGCTGCAGTACACGGCCGACGCCGGAAGCATCCGTTTCCGGCGAAAACGGAACCAGGATCCTGCCGTCCGGCTTCGTATATTCCGCGCCGGCAGGGACGATCTGGTAATCCCACCAGCCGTTCAGGTTCTGCCAGTTCCTCCTGACCAGCTGCGGCCGCGGATATTCCGGCAGCGGGCAGGCATCCTCCGTCCATACGTCCGGCGACCAGATCGTCTTCAGATTTCTCTTCTCCCTTGTTTTCTTCTTTCCCAGCTGCAGGGATTTCAGTGCATCTGTAATTCTCATCGCTTCACCTCGTTCGGCAGCGCGGGCGACTACCGTTGCCAACGATCTTTGTTTTCTTTGCAGGAATTATAGCACAGTTTTGCCGACTGTGTTCCGCAGCTGCCCTTTTCTTCCTGCAGATTCAAGGATATGTTCAGAATATCTGCGTTTTGAGAAAAACACACCCATACCACTTCAGGCTTTCTGCGCGGAAAACGAAATCTTCGGACTGACTTGTTCAAAAAAAGCCGCTGATTTCAAAAACTACACCCATATCTTCCGGATTGCCTGATCGGAAACCGGGAAATATGGGTGTAATTTTTTTCAGAGCACTTGAATATGCACAAATCCGTGAGCGATCGTAAAATTACGCCATAAATCAATGCAAGCAGGAGGGTGTAATTTTTCAAAACCGGCTGAAATATGAACAAGCAGCGGAATGCTGCTTCAAAAATGGCAAGCCGGAAGGCTTCAGGTCTTGCGCGAGCATGATTTCGGGGACTGAAACCGGAAGGCTTCAAGCCTTGCACGAGCGTGATTTCGTCGCCTGAAACCGGAAGGCTTCAAGCCTTGCGCAAGCATGATTTCGAGGACTGAAACCGGTACGGTTCCGAATGCAGCGCGGTCAGTCAAACGGATACACCACGCCCATCTGCCGCCGGCATTCATCCAGGATCACCATTACATCGACCGTCGCCTGCGGCGGCACGAGCCGGCTCCCGGTCAGGCCTTCGCGGATCTCCGCTGCCGCGCAGTCAAATTCATTGGTATAGCTGCCATCGCCGGAGAACAATTCATTTCTGCCATGCTTCCGCATGAGCCGCACTTTATCTGCATAGTGGAACATGAACTGCTTCACGGAAGCCTTCGTCCCGCGGATCTCCAGTCTTTCCAGACCGCGGAAATCTTCCATGGAAACCGTTGCATGACA
>DFKM01000059.1:2197-4255 GCA_002373555.1 Lachnospiraceae bacterium UBA3645 | reverse complement strand
GACTTTGCCGCGGCAGATCACCTTCTTCGGACGGCCGAACAACCGGTAAATGTAGGTCACCGGATAAATCCCGATATCGAGCAGTGCGCCGCCGGCTTTCTCCGGATTGGTCAGCCGGTCCAGATTCTGATAGAAATTCATGTGGTAGCTGATATTTACTTTTTCAATTTCGCCGAATTCGCCGTCCTCCAGCCACTGCTTCACCTTGTTCGAAACGGGCGAGAACCATGTCCACATCGCTTCGGCGACATACACCTTTTTCGCCTTTGCGAGCGCAAAGAGCTCTCTGGTCTTCTTCGCGTCTGTCGTGAACGGCTTCTCGCAGAGCACCGGCACGCCGGCTTCGATTGCCAGCTTTGTGTATTCGTAGTGCGAGCTGTGCGGTGTGACCACGTAAACCGCATCGATCCGGCCGAAGGCCAGCGCCTCGTTAATATCATGAAAGGCCTCCGCGCCGTATTTCTTTGCGAATGCTTCCGCCGATTCGAAACGCCTGGAGCACACCGCCGTGATCCTGTGTCTGCCGGTCCTCGTGATCTCTTCTGCCACCTGTGCGGCCAGTGTGCCGGTCCCGATGAAACACCAGCGGAAAGCGCCGGATTGAAAGACCGTGCCGTCATTCTTTTTTTTCAGGAAATCCAACATACTTTTACGTCCTCTTTTTCCGGAGACACAGATCCCTGCGCGTCCTTTATCAGAATGATTCTACCAACTGCCGGAAATTACTGCAACCGGAATCGGGGTTCCGGACAAATCGCTGTTTGCAAACGCCGGATAGTATTTTATAATATGATTCACAAGCCAAAAGTACAATTTTCGAAATCGTGCTTGCACGAGTGGAGAAAAATGTACTTGGGGCGCTCCTTCATGAGCAGGAAGTGGAGCAGAGGCTCCACGAACTGCGAATGGAGGGCGGATTGTGGGAGCTTGGAGAGCGAAACAATCCGGGTGAATCATAAAACTTACTTTTGGCGACTGCGTCATAATACAGGAACATTCACGCATACAGTCATTCTGAAGACAGCATGCTGC
This sequence comes from Lachnospiraceae bacterium UBA3645, assembly GCA_002373555.1. Lineage (GTDB taxonomy): Bacteria > Bacillota > Clostridia > Lachnospirales > Lachnospiraceae > UBA3305. The sequence continues at coordinate 3,223 of DFKM01000059.1, read as the reverse complement.
CGAAGGATTCACCGCCTGTATCCTTCGTTTTATAGGATATGGGCTGAAAAAACAACGCATAAAGGAGACGCCGACATGATCCAGGATCTTGAAAACAATGAAATATTCACGACCGAGTATCTCATCGCCCCGCCCAAACCCGGTGATCTGGCCGCTGTCTACGAAAACGGCGGCCGCAGGCTACTGATGCACCGTGACGCAGACGGAACGATGACGCTGCCCGAAGCCGTCCTCTTTTCCGACTGGTGGATCGATCCTGCCGATCCGGACGCGCAGCAAAAAGCCGCCGATGCAGGCGGACAGCTTGTCTACCTGTTTACCATCAGCGGCAGGAATTACTACAGCTTTATTTATGCAGGCGCCGATCAGCCGGATTTCTCCTTCACCGGGATGGCGTATCTTCCATTCTCTTTTGAGGACCGGCCCATTCCCAAGAATGTTTACTTTGGCGCGGAGACCGCCTGGCAGCTCTCTTCCTGGTACAACGACAACCGCCGCTGCGGCAGATGCGGCGGGAAAATGGCTGTGCATCCGAAGCTCCGGTGCGTGCGCTGCAGTTCCTGCGGGTACATGGTCTTTCCCCGCGTCATGCCCGCCGTCATTATCGCTGTCATTCACGATGACAAGCTGCTGAAGATCCGTTACCGGGGGCGCGAGGAAGACGGCTATGCAGGCGCCGCGCTCATTGCCGGCTTTGTCGAGATCGGCGAAACGATCGAAGATACCGTTCGGCGGGAAGTGATGGAGGAAGCGGGGCTTAAGGCCGTCAACATCCGCTACTACAAATCCCAGCCGTGGGGCTTCGCATCGAATCTCCTGTTCGGCGTGATCTGCGATATCGAAGGTACGGAACGGATCGATGTCCATGATACGGATGAAGTCGCGGAGGCGGTGTGGCTGAGCAGAGAGGAGATTGACGAGCCATACAAGGATAATTCCCTGACGAACGAACTGATCTCGTATTTCAAATACGGAGAGGATTATCCGAATCATAAGGAGATATGAAAGCCCATGGGGACAGGCACC
>DFKM01000059.1:0-2153 GCA_002373555.1 Lachnospiraceae bacterium UBA3645 | reverse complement strand
GGGGACAGGCACCGCGGGTTACAAAACGTTTCGACGTTCTGTAACCCGCGGTGCCTGTCCCCATGGGTTTTTATGCTTACGTCTCTTTAATCTGCCACACGCTGTAGATCGCTGCCGTTCCCAGGATGATCACCATCCCGATCAGCGACATTTTCCCGACCACTTCTCCGTAGAAGATCGCCACCCAGATCGGATTCAGCACCGGTTCCAGCATGCTCAGCAGCACGCCCGCGACGATCGGCATCCTGTCGAGTCCCGCGGACAGAAGGATATATCCCAGGAAACACGGGATGATGCCGAACAGCGCGACCATCACGATTCCCAGCGGATCCCAGTTCGTCTGGCGCGGGATGCTCCAGCCGCAGGTCACGATATTGATCACAGATGCCGTCAGGACAGACGAGAAGAAGTCATTGCCGTCCATTTTCTTGACCAGGATGAATACGGCGTAGACCAGGCCGGCCATCAGTGCCGCGAAGTTGCCGATCATTCCGCCCGGCGTCAGCTTATCCAGGAAGAAGAAAACGATTCCCGAAAATGCTGCGATGACCGCAATGATCTCCGCTTTCTGCGGGCGCTGTCCGAAGATCAGCCACAGCAGCAGGATCACAAAGAACGGTTCGGTGTATTCCAGAACGATGGCATTGGCCGCCGATGTGGACTGCGTCGCAAAAATGAACAGGAAGTTCAGCAGCGAAATACAGACGCCGCCGAACACGACCGCCTTATTGAACACGAATTTCTTCCTGGTGATCAGCATATAGACCAGGCAGGATACCAGTGTGGCGACACTTCTGCCGGCGGTAATGCCGAAGCTGTCCCAGGCCGCCAGCTTTACAAAGAGTCCTGCCAGGCTCAGCGCAATCGCCGCAAGGAGCATATAAATGATGCCCTTGATCCTCTCACTCATTGCAAAATCCATCCTGTAATAATTCATTTATAGTATGAATTATAACCATTTCGCCTATATGTCTCAATGCTGTTTCCGCAGGAATATCCCGGATCAGCTGATCTTTCCGGCATTCTTCTCTTCCAATGCTTTGACCGCGTGATAAGCGAATTCGCAGAAAGGCGTTTCAATGCCGTATTCCCTGCCCATCCTTACCATCGCTCCGCAGAACATGTCAATCTCCGTCGGCCGCTTCGCGTCCAGATCCTGGAGCGTGGAGAACCGTGTCTCCGGCGCCAGTTTTGTATTTTTCCCGGCGGGATTATCCGGATCGGAAATGTCAACGCCCTTTGCCGCAGCGACCCGGATCACTTCTTCCCGCATCCGGTCGCTGATAAAACCGACGTGTTCGCTGTCCGTGTAAGCGCCGAAACCGCAGTTCAGAATTGCCTGCGGGATGTTCTTGCTGACGTTCAGGGCATATTTGTACCAGATCTCCTGCCAGATATGTTCGCGCACCTGGTAATTGACGCCGGTGCCGTCGAAAAGATCGCAGACCGCACAGATCCGTTCTGTCTTCTCGCCGTCCTTCTCTCCGAAGAATACGCCGAGTGTGACCGCCGGATTAAAACGCATCGTATTGCCGAGCCTTCTGGAAGAAAGCTTCATGACGGCATAGATCATGTGCTCCATGCCGATCCGTTCGCCGATGATCTCCTCGCTGTCCACGCCGTTCAGCGTGCTCATGACGATGGTGTTGTCCCGCACGATGGCTTCGATGGACGGAAGGATCGCTTCCAATGCACCATATTTGACGCAGACAACGAGCAGATCCGCACCGGCAGCCTCCGCCGGCGTCTTTACATACAGGCGGATTGTCCGGTCATTTACGATGATGCCATCGGTCTTCAGCCTTTCGGCGCGTTCCCCTTCGGCGACGACCCACAGATTTTCACCAAGTTTTTCCGAAAGGCCTGCCAGAAAGTAGGCGCCGATCGCGCCGGCACCGATGACGGCCACTGTGTTTATCTTCATATTTGTTCTCCCGCGCTGTCTCCGGCACCCGTCTTCTACCGTCCTGCCGGTATTTTATCAAACAGTTCCCGCACTGCGAACCAGCCGGGCTCCTCCGTATGCTCCGCATCGTACAGATCCTTCACCTTGCGGATCCCTTTTCGTCTCAGATTCAGGAACGATCTGTCCGACAGATGAAACCGTTCAATATCGATCTCCCAGACCGACTCCCGCGGAATGATCACGGTAC
>DFKM01000102.1 GCA_002373555.1 Lachnospiraceae bacterium UBA3645 | reverse complement strand
ATCCGGTTCCGCCGTAGATCGGATTTGTGGCCGCCCATCCGAAAACATTCAGCTTGTCCGTATCGGTCAGCGGAAGCAGCCCGTCGTTCTGTGCAAGCACGATGCCCTCGTCTCCGACCTTCTCAATGACTTCCTCCGAATGCGCCGCACTCTCCTCGGAAACGGTTCCGAGCCCGTTCATCAGGGCCGACAGATTATCGTGCATCGGACCGAAGCAGATCATATTGGCAATGACTGCAATTGCCGTAATACCTGCCACGACCGAGGTCCAGCGAACAACGTGTCTCGTACCTTTCTTTGCCTTCTGCGCGACGAACATCATGATGATGACCGCGAGCAGGATGATCACGATCGCATAGATGTAGCCGGACAGCATGTTCACGTACGTCTGTACATCCACTGCGCTGACACCCATCCCCTCAAATACCGGCGTCAGAATGTTGGTTAACCATTGCAGCATATTGTATCCTCCTTTTTCATATGCATGTAACAGTTGCAGTTTACATGTTTAGAATATCATCATTGCAGCAGAATGAATATTTCTTATTTTTTATCAGAATCCATAATTGCTTTTTATGGTTTAGCCATTTATAATATTTCTGTCACCATAAGCTGCAGACGATGAATGCCCGTATGCTGAGGGCTTCCACAAGACATCATTGCTGCCTTTGCCTGCTGATACGGAGGGCCCTCCTTATGGAATTACGTGATCTGGAATACTTCCTGGCCATTGCCCGCCATAACAATCTCACCGAGGCGGCTGCCTCCCTTCACCTGACCCAGCCTGCACTCACCCGCAGTCTGAAACATCTGGAAGAGGAATTGGGCAAACAGCTCGTGATCCGCGGCAGCCGCAGGATCATGCTCACCGAAGACGGTCTGCTTCTGGAGCGCAGGGCAGAGGAAATGCTTCGTCTGGCTGAAAAAACGATCTCCGAGATCCGTACTCCCGATGATGTCATCGAAGGCGACATTTTCGTCTGTGCCGGTGAGACCCGCGGGCTCCATATTCTGACCCAGGCTGCCCGGCGGCTGATGAACAGGCACCCGGGCGTACGGCTCAAGATCTCGAGCGGGGACACCCGGTATGTCGTGCATGAACTGGATAACGGGACTGCCGATTTCGGCCTGCTCTTCCCGTTTTTTGACAGTCCGGATTACGCTTCCATCCGGGTGCCATTTGCCAACCGATGGGGATTCGTCATGCGGAAGGATGATCCGCTTGCGGAAAAAGAGCATATCACGGCAGAGGATATCGCCGGAAAGCCGCTGATCGTATCCAGAGACCTGGATTCACCGGCGCGTCTTTCCCATCTGCTCAATCTGCCGGAGAGCAAAATCCATATTGCTGCCACCTACAGTCTGATGTTCAACGGAGCCCTGATGGTCACCGACGGCATCGGATATCTGCTGGGACTGGAACATATTCTGAATCTTTCCGGACGCACCACAAGCTGCTTTCGCCCGCTGTATCCGACCGCCACAGAACATGTACGTGTCTGCTGGAAGAAATACGCCCCCATGTCCAGACAGGCTGCCGCTCTTCTGGAGGAAATGCGAAACCCGGCAAGCGGTCACGCACAGTATCTTTTTGATTCCACAGATCTGAAAGACAGGGCAGGCGCCCCGTCCATCAGAGGAAACGATCCGTCTATATCATCCGTTGTCAAGGAGGAAAAATGAACAGCACTTCTACTCTGGAGAAAAAAGCATCCGTTCAGAACGGCATTCTTCGTATGGTTTTCTCCGTCCTCATTCTCCTTCTGGAGGCCGTCTTTCTGATCCTTATCTTCACCGAGCTCAACCATTACGCTGCCTGGATCAACATTGCAACGCGTGTCATCGCCGTGCTCGCCGTTCTCGGCATCTACAGCATGCACAAGACCGCCAGCATCCGCATGTCCTGGATCATTTTCATCATGGCCGCGCCGATCGTCGGTCTGGGCGTCTATCTGATCGTCGGGCTCAATACAAAGCCGCACAAAATGCGGAAGCGTTACAGGGATATCGATGATGTCCTTCTGCCGAAGCTGACGGAAGGATCTCATGGAGCATCTGCTTCCGAAGCCGCGGCAGCCATGAAAGAATTCGATCCGCAGCTGGCCGGCATCTCGGATTATATAAGCAGGCATGCAGGTTATCCCATTTATGCGGATACCGACATCGAATATTATGACGATGCTGCAGCCGGTCTCGCAGCGCAGAAAGCGGAAATGAAAAAAGCGCAGCATTTCATTTTCATGGAATACCATGCGATCGAAGACGCCGAATCCTGGCACGGCATCCAGCAGATCCTGGAAGAACGCGTCCGCGCCGGCGTGGAGGTCCGCGTATTCTATGACGACATGGGGTCGATCGGTTTCATCAACAAGGATTTCATCACCCGCCTGGAAGCCGTCGGCATCAAATGCCGTGTGTTCAATCCGTTCGCACCCGGACTGAACATTTTTCTGAACAACCGGGATCACCGGAAGATCACCGTGATCGACGGGCGTGTCGGCTTTACCGGCGGCTATAACCTGGCAAATGAGTATTTCAACCTGACACATCCGTACGGATTGTGGAAGGATACCGGCGTGAAGATTACCGGTCCGGGCGTACGGAGCCTGACCGTGACATTTCTTGAGAACTGGAATGCAGTCAAAGAGGGCGATCAGGATGACATTCATTTTGAACAGTATCTTCCGGAATTCGAATATGCGAAGAAAGAGGCGGGCGCCCTGGTTCAGCCCTACGCGGACAGCCCGCTGGATGATGTCTATGTGGGAGAAGACGTGTATATGAGTCTTGCGGACAAAGCCGTAAACTACTGCTGGTACATCACTCCTTATCTGATCCTGACGGATGAGACGATCAGCGCGCTGACGCTGGCGGCCAGACGCGGCGTGGATGTGCGTGTGATCACCCCCGGCATCCCGGACAAGAAGATCGTTTACGCCTGCACCAGAAGCTACTACAATTCGCTGGCCAGGCACGGCGTGCGGATCTACGAGTGGACGCCCGGATTCTGCCACTGCAAGATGTGTGTAACGGATGATAAGGCGGCTGTCTGCGGGACCATGAATCTGGATTACCGCAGCCTATACCATCATTTTGAAAACGCCTGCCTGTACATGAACTGCCGGGCGGTCCGGAAGACGCGGGAGGATTTTGAGAGGATCATGGCGGAGAGCACAGAGGTGACGGAGAAATATACGACGGGACGCGAAGCCTATCTCCGCATTCTGCAGCTGCTTCTGAGATTGATCTCCCCGCTGCTGTGAAGAAATTGTTTTGATACCTCTTTTCGTCCGTAATCTCCCGCCAGCTCCCGGAGGATCTGAAGATAAAGGCTTGTGACAACCGCCAATCTTCAGGTATAATAAACCTATCTATGACCAGGGGGAAGAAACGATGGCAAAAGAGATCACACCTGAACAGATTCAAATGCTGGATGAAATGATCGAACGTGCCCGCGCCGCACTGAAGATCATCGAAGGATATGACCAGGAAAGAGTCGACCGGCTCTGCCAGGCCGTCGCCGCAGCAGTGTATCCGCTGAAAGTCTGGGGCCCGCTGTGCGATTCCGCTGTCGACGAATCCAGGCTCGGCGACAAAGTGACCAAGCGCAACAAACGGAACAAGATCAAGCTGATCCTCCGTGACTGCCTGCGGCAGAAAAGCGTGGGGATCATTGAAGAACTGCCGGAAAAAGGCATCGTCAAATATGCCAAGCCGGCGGGCATCATCTGCTCGCTGGTGCCCACAACGAATCCCTGCATCACGCCGACCGGCCAGGCGATCTACTCGATCAAAGCCCGTGACGTGATCATCTGTTCTCCGCATCCGCGCGCCAAGAACACAACGAACAAGTGCATGGAGATCATCCGTCAGACGCTGGTCCGGGAAGGCGCGCCGGCGGATATCGTGCAGTGCATCAAAGAGCCTTCCATCGCACTGACCCACGAGCTCATGAAGCGCTGCGATCTCGTGATCGCGACCGGCGGCCGCTCGATGGTCAAAGCCGCCTATTCTTCCGGCACGCCCGCCTACGGTTCCGGCGCCGGAAATGCGACCGTGATCATTGACGACACCGCCGATACCCCTGAGCGTCTTGCCGAAGCCGCCCGCAACACCCGCATGTCGAAATGTGCCGACTTCGGATCCGGCTGTTCCTGCGACGGCAACCTGCTGATCCACGAATCCGTGTACGACGGGATCGTCAGCGCGCTGGTCAAGGAAGGCGCCTATCTGGCCAATGCGGAAGAGGCGGAAAAGCTGAAAGCCGTTCTCTGGGATGCGGACGGGCACCGTCTGCCCGATACCGTCGCCGTCCCGCCGCAGCGGCTGGCAGAACTGGCCGGTTTTGAAATTCCCGCAGACCGGAAATTCATCGCCGTCACCGGCGGCGGCATCGAAGGGATCGGGAAGGAGCATTTCTTCAGCAGCGAGAAACTCACGACACTGCTCACGCTGTTCAAATATGAAGGGGAATTTGAAAACGCACTGGATATGATGCGTGCCGTATTTGAAGTCGGCGGGAAAGGTCATTCCTGCGGAATCTATTCCTGGAACGACGAACACATCCACCGTCTGGCCATGGCGGCGCCGGTCTCCCGGATCATGGTGCGCCAGCCCGGCAATCTCTCCAATTCCGGCTCCGTCACCAATGGCATGCCGCCCACAAACTCCATGGGCTGCGGCACCTGGAGCGGCAACATCGTTTCCGAGAATACGACGCTGAAGCATTACATGAATACGACCTGGGTGGCCAGGAAAATCCCGGCGGACATGCCGACCGAAGAAGAACTGTTCGGAGAATTCTTTACCGAAGGAATGAATGAGGAGTAAAACTGACACATCGGTCAGAAAATGTCCATCAGAAACCGAAAATCCGCGCGGACTGCTCATCGGCCCGCGCGGATTTTCAATTCCTTCAGATACGCTTTCCGGTCATCCGGGATCCGGTAGCTCTCAACGGCTTTCTGGATCGTCTTGTTATGGACCCACGTATCCAGCCGGTGTTCTTCAATATAAGGCAGCACGGATTCATATTGTTTCGCCAGCGCAGTCGCAAAATACCAGGCGATCATCATATGAATGTAATATTCATCCGACCGGACCCCCGCGGCCAGCGCCGGATATGCCGGATCAAACGTTTCCTCCAGATAATGCTGCATCAGCATGCCGATACCGAACCGGACCGTATAGGTATGCTCCGAGCGGATCCATTTCCGGATCTCCGAAATCAGCTCCTGCCTGTGTTTCCGGAAGACCTTCGGAGACATCTGATCGCAGGTTGCCC
>DFKM01000012.1:302-5328 GCA_002373555.1 Lachnospiraceae bacterium UBA3645 | reverse complement strand
TATTCCAACGCCAACTATCTGGAGCTCTTCTCGAAGGAAGCCGGAAAAGGCGCTGCGCTGCTGCGTCTGTGCGAGCATCTGAACATCCCCCGCGAGAATTCGATGGCCGCGGGCGACGCCGAGAACGACATCTCGATGATCGAGGCCGCAGGCCTGGGGATCGCCATGCTGAACGCGGACGACGAGGTGAAGAAGGCGGCGGATGTGGTGACCGAGGCGGATAATAATCATGACGGGCTGGTACCGTTTTTAGGGTGAATAAATGAGTAATAAAAAAGAAAACTTTATCACACAATACTTTGACTACCTTCAGGAAAAAGGCCACGTCACCAAGCGTGTCCTGATGAGCGCCATTGGCGTAGTTGTCTGCGGCATCAGCGTCGGATTTTTCAAACGCGCGGCCTACGGCGTAGACCCCTACCAGTCCCTGATGAGCGGGCTCGATTCGGCGCTCCCCATAAGCTACGGAACACTCTACGTGCTTGCGACACTGGCGCTTTTGTTTTTTGCCCTGTTTGCGGACAGGCACTACATCGGCCTTGCGACCATCATCAACCTGCTCTTCCTGGGATATATTGCGCAGTTTACGCACGAATTCCTGCTGAAGACATTTCCGGGGCTTTCCGTAGCCGGCAGGTTTGGATTTCTGATCATCGGAATCGTGGTCATGTGTCTGGCTTCTTCGTTCTACTTTGTCGCAGACCTGGGAGTCTCTACATATGATGCCGTGTCGCTCATCATATCGGAGACATGGCATCTGATGAAATTCCGCACCTGCAGGATCCTGACTGATCTTGTATGTGTCATCCTGGGATCGGCGCTTTATCTGCTTTCGGGGAATCCGCTGAAATCGCTTCCCACAGTGGTCGGTATCGGGACGATCATCACCGCGTTCTTTATGGGGCCGCTGATCGCGTTCTTCAACGTGCATATCGCGGAACCGTTCCTGTACGGAACAAAGCAAAAGTAAAATGAAATGACGGACAAAATGGTATTTCCTCCGACGTATAATTATATTGTCCCGCATAGTCGGAGGGGGGTAAAAGAGGATAAAAGTGATCGGCCGGACCTTTCACTTTTATCCTCTTTGTTGTTTCGGGACTGTGAATTGCAGGACAGGTGTGATAAAATAGGTTGAAAATGTCAGGTTGTATTCCGGTCGGGGAAGGAGGGAACGTATGCAAAAAGAATGGCGGAAGGGACGTTCTGTATTTCGGAAACCGAAATGGAGTCTGTTTTTTTTGATCCTGCCGATACTTTGTCTGATCATGTCCGGCTGCAGCCGAAAAGAAAAGGAGACGCCCCCGGCTGTCCCGTCCGCAGCCGGCCGGGATTCGGGAGGCCTTGTGATCGGTTTTTCTCAGCTTGGCAGCGAGAGCGCCTGGCGGCTTGGGAATACGGCGAGTATGGAGAAGGCAGCAAAGGAATATGGATTCCGGCTGATCGTGGAAAACGGTATGCAGAAGCAGGAGAACCAGATCGCCGCGATCCGCTCGTTTATCGCCTACCGTGTGGATGTGATCGTATTTGCGCCGATCGTGGAGGATGGATGGGCAAATGTTCTGCAGGAGGCGAAGGAGGCCGGGATCCCCGTGATCATGATGGACCGCCTGATCAATATAAAGGATTCGGATCTTTATACAGCCTATATTGGCCCGGATCACTATCAGGAAGGCGTCAATGCAGCGAAATACCTTCTGAAAAAGGCCGAGGAGCTGCAAAAGGACATGGCTGAAAACGGCAAAATCCACATAGTGGAGCTTTCGGGAACGGAAGGCTCCAGTCCGATGATCAGCCGGTTTCAGGGCTTCCATGACCTGATCGACCGTGACGAGAGGTTTGAAGTACTGGAGACAGTGTCCGGAGATTTTCTTCGGTCGAAAGGCAGAGAGTGCATGCAGAAACTTCTGCGGAAGTATCCGGGGGAGATCGATGTGCTTTATTCTCACAACGATGCGATGACATTGGGTGCCATCGAAGTGATGGAGGAAGAGGGCATAGAGCCCGGTAAGGATATTGTTATCATCTCTGTGGATGGGGAACAGGCCGCGATCGACCTCCTGAAGGAAGGGCGGATCAACTGCGTAGTAGAGTGTTCACCGATGCTGGGAGACGCTGTGATGGAACTGGCACAGGCGATCGTCAGCGGAGAAGATTATCCGCGGATCTCACGCCCCGAGGAAGACTGTTTTACGGAGTATGATGACCTGAGCAGCCTGGAGCCTCGAGGCTATTGAGGAAGAACAGATGAAAAAACAGGGAAAGAGCCTTTCAGGCCAGTTGTGGTTCTTCACAAGACTGATCATGATCATTCTGCTGATACCGGCGGTGACGAGTCTGGTGGTCATGGCGGTGTACGCTGTTTCCTTTCAGAGTTCCGTGTCTCTGATGGGCAGTGTTGCGGCGCTCAGGCCGGTCGTGGAAGAAGAAATACCGGAAAAGCTCTGGTCGGTGGTTGCCGGCAGAAGCAGCTATGCCGACAGCGGTGTAGATGAAACAATTCGGGAAGTGAATGATGCGCTGGACCGGTTCCTCACAAGAATACCGAAGGATGCTGATTCCAGTATTACCGTTGCACGCAGGACGATGGATACACTGGCAACATACGCTGACCGTATCGAACAGGAGATGAGCAGTGAGAATATTCCCGTGACAGTCAGCGAAGGAACCCTGGAAGAGGTGCGTTCGGTCGCAAATCTGGTCGGAAATATGTTGGAAACTTTTATCGAGGACGAGGCGCTGGAGGCAAATCGGAAGAGTCTGTCATTTCAGCATACAGTCCGCAATGTGGTCGGTATAAGTATTCTGCTGATCCTGGGCTCGCTGCTTGTCACAGGGTGGGCAGGCCGGCGGCAGACCCAGTCCGTCCGCAGCGCCATCGGTCATCTGGAGCAGTTTACAAAAGAGCTGGCCGGCGGAAATTTGCAGGCCCGCGTCGAGACCATTCCTGTGGAAGAACTTTCCGGACTGACACGTGATGTAAACGCGATGGCGGAACAGCTGGGTGATCTGATGGAGCAGAATCGGCAGAAGCAGGAGAACCTCAAGAAGGCGGAGCTCCGGACCCTGCAGGCCCAGATCAATCCGCATTTCCTTTACAATACGCTGGATACCATCGTCTGGCAGGCACAGTCCGGAAAGAATGACGAAGTTGTCGCACTGACGAAATCTCTCAGCGATTTCTTCCGAAGTTCTCTGTCTTCCGGCGAAGACTGGGTAACCGTTGAGCAGGAGCTGAAACACCTGAACGGTTATCTGTCGATTCAAAAGACGCGCTACCGAGATATACTTAACTATGACGTGACAGCGGATCCGGCTATGAACGGGTATCCGATCCTGAAGCTTTTGCTTCAGCCTTTGGTGGAAAATGCGCTCTACCACGGGATCAAGTATAGAAGAGGCGGCGGTGTGATCCATGTAAGAGGATCCATAAAAGACAACATGCTCTGCTTTGAAGTACAGGATACCGGAAGCGGCATGTCGCCGGAGAAGCTGGAGGAAGTGCGTGAAGCTATGCGTCAGGGACGGCAGATGCGCCGGGATCCGAATGAACCGGAGCCGGGAGGCGGCTTCGGCCTGTACAATGTGGACCAGAGGATCCGGCTGTATTATAATCAGGACCATGGCCTGCAGATCGAGAGCAGTCCGAAGGGAACGACGGTTTCGTTTGCCGTTCCCGCGATGATACCGGACAGAACGCAGACAGAGTTCATGCAGCAGGAAAAGTGAAAGGGATGAGGGATCTATGCTGCTTAAGGTATTTCTGGTGGATGATGAGATAGCGACGCGTGAAGGCATACGCTCTTCATTTCCCTGGGATGAGGAAAATTTTACACTGGTGGGTGAAGCACCTGACGGCGAGATCGCATTGCCGATGATCGCCGATGAAAAACCGGATGTCGTAGTGACGGATATACGGATGCCGTTCATGGACGGACTGGCGCTGAGCCGGGCCATCCGCAGGAGCATGCCCTGGATACATATCGTGATCCTGTCCGGCTACAGTGATTTTGGTTATGCCAAGCAGGCGATTTCTCTGGGCGTAGAAGAGTATCTGCTCAAACCTGTCACGGTGGATGAACTTCGAGAGGTGCTCGAACGAATCCGGAAGAAGTCGATGGAGGAGCGGCAGCGGAAGGCTGCCGAGCAGCTGATGTCCTCCGGGATCAGCTTTGTACAGGAAAAGCTGCTGAGCTCACTGCTTATGACCCCGATGGATTCGAGGGAAGCGGCACAGATGCGGGCACAGATGGAAAATCTGGGAATCCATGTGACAGCGCCGGTTTACAATGTACTGGATATTCGCTTTAATTACGGTGACGGAGAAGACAGCACGCGCGGCATCCATCTGCTCCAGACTCTGGCAGAACAGAGCGGCGGGGATATCCTGCTGACCGGTTCTCCGCATGGGGCTCTTGCGCTTGTGATGGACAAAGGACGTGAGGAGATGGAGGAACACTGTTACACCTTTGCCTCCTCAGCAGCTTACTCTCTGGAACAGGGCGATGCCCGGGATGTGCTGGTCTGTATCGGCGAGCCATGTTTCCGGATGGAAGATATCTATGATTCCATGCGGTCCGCCAGGCATGTGCGGCACATCGTCGATGCTGAGAAAGAAGGAGGCCGGAGAAAGATCGTCGGTGTCCAGGAGATGGAGGATACGCCGTTGACAATGCAGCATCTGGAGATTCAGCCGCTTTATGAACAGCTTCAGTACATCCGGCCGGAAGATTTTCCCGAGGTATTGAGTTCTTATATTAAATCACTTCTTCAGGCAGATCTTCACACCGGCGTTTCGGAGGATTATCTGCGCATGGAGGCGGCGCTGACAGCGACCCGTATTGTCCGTGAAGCCGGAGGGGATCCTGCGAAAGTGCTGGATCTGCAGGATTATGAGGCCGCCATGCAGGCGGAGACAACAGCCGCGGTTCCGGAGGAAGTAGAGCGTCTGCTCAGAAAAGCGCTTGCTTTTCGGGACCGGGAAAACCCTCTCCACGGAAACAGGGCAGTGATGAACGCCCGCCGG
>DFKM01000012.1:0-257 GCA_002373555.1 Lachnospiraceae bacterium UBA3645 | reverse complement strand
GAACGCCCGCCGGTATATGGCAAAGAATTTTACGGATCCAAACCTCATGCTGCAGGATGCCGCAAAAGCAGCCGGTATGTCGGCCAGCCGGTTTTCGACGGTGTTTGCACAGGAGACAGGCATGACATTCACCGAATACCTGACCGGCCTTCGTATAGCAAAGGCAAAAGAACTCCTTCGGGCGACAACGCTGCGTTCGTCCGAAATCGGAACCGCTGTCGGGTACAGCGACCGGCATTATTTCAGCTATCTGTTTA
>DFKM01000177.1:316-6252 GCA_002373555.1 Lachnospiraceae bacterium UBA3645 | reverse complement strand
AATATCATGACCTCAAGCATCAGATCGCTTATCTGAAAAGTGATATCACAGAGCAGCAGAAACTGGATTTCCTGAACGAAATGGAAGCGGAGGTCAAACAGTATGAAGCACAGAATCGTACCGGCAATCACGTTGTCGATACGATCCTGACGGAAAAATATCTGCAGTGCCAGAAGCTGAACATTCAGATGACGGCTGTCGTGGACGGGAAAGCCATGGAATTTCTTCCGGTAACGGAGATCTGTTCCCTCCTCGGCAATGCGCTGGACAATGCGATCGAAGCGGTCCAGAAAGTAATCCCGGAACAGGAACGGCTGATCCGTTTTTCCGTCAATAAAAACAAAGGTTTCCTGCGTCTGCGGGTAGAAAACCGTTACAGCGGAGAAGTGAAGCTGCGGGACGGAAGACCTGTGACCTCCAAGTCCAACAAGGATTTTCACGGCTTCGGCGTAAAGAGCATGCAGGCGATTGCCGATAAATATGACGGATCCCTCTCGACAGAGTTTCATGACGGCTGGTTCCGACTGAACATCCTGATTCCCGAGCCGGCAGAGGGGGCTGCAAGATGAATACAGCGATCTTAAACAGACTGTCCCCCGTTACGGAGGAGGAAAAAAGGATCCTTTCCGGGCAAAATCAGATCGACCGCAGTCTTTATATGGACGGCAGCCGGGACGTGATCAGCGGTGAAAAGCTTTTAAAGCCCGGACAGCTGATCGATGTTCGTCCGCATACAAGATTCGTTGCTTTTCCGGAGCACACGCATGACTATGTCGAGATCGTTTACATGGCTTCCGGGAAGACCGTTCACATGGTCAATGATGAGCGGATCGAACTGAAGACCGGGGAACTTCTGCTGCTCGGGCAGAACGCCAGACAGTCGATCGATGCAGCCGGAGAACTGGATATCGCCGTCAATTTCATTGTGCGGCCCGACTTTTTTGCCGGCACGCTGGATTTTCTGGGTACGGAGGAAACGCCGCTCCGGCGTTTTATTACGAACTGCCTGACCGGCAAGGAGGAGACCGGCTATCTGTATTTCCAGGTGGCGGATATCCTCCCGGTCCAGAATCTGATCGAAAACCTCCTGTTCATGTTGACGGAAGAGACCATGAATCCGCGCGGCATCAACCAGATGACGATGGGCCTGCTCTTTGCTCTGCTTCTGGAGCATACGGACCGTCTGACATTCAAGCGTAGGGATGACGAGATCCTCCTCCGGGTGCTGCGGTATGTGGAAGAGCACTACCGGGACGGAAGTCTGACGGAGCTGGCAGCCTTGATTCCTTATGATGTTGCAGGCCTCTCCCGAATGATCAAGGAGAAGACAGGAAGCAATTATACAGGCCTGATGCAGGAAAAACGGCTCTCGCAGGCGGCATGGCTTCTGACCAATACGGACATGAAAGTAGACGCCGTTTCCGAGAGCGTCGGTTATGAGAACATCAGCTATTTTCACCGTATTTTTACGGCCCGTTTCGGCATTTCGCCTAAAAAATACAGGGATTCCAAATAAGGACACTTTTTAGGCAAACTCAGGTCATGGACATTACCTCTTTTACTATGATAGAATGAATCCTGTCATGGAGAAGGAGGTATTTTTTATGAAATATTATCTTGCTGTCGATATCGGCGCTTCGAGCGGAAGACATATTATCGGATGGATGGAGAACGGGGAGCTTCAGACGGAAGAGATGTACCGCTTTCCGAACGGCGTGACCGAACTGGACGGACACCTGACCTGGGATATCGATGCACTGCTCGGACATGTGAAGAAAGGCATCGAGATCTCGAAGGAGAAGTACAAAGAGATCGAAAGCCTGTCGGTAGATACCTGGGGCGTGGATTACATTCTGCTGAAGGGAGACGAAGTCGTTTATCCCTGCTATGCATACAGAGACAGCCGCACGGAAGAGATCATTCCCGAAGTGCACAGTCTGATCAGCTTCTCAGAACTGTACAGCCGCACGGGCATCCAGTTCCAGCCTTTCAATACGATCTATCAGCTGTACCTGGATCATAAGAACGGAAGACTGGACGGCGTTACGGATTTCCTGATGATGCCGGAATACCTGATGTACAGGCTCTGCGGGAACAAAGCACATGAATATACGAACGCGACGACCGGCGGTCTGGTAAGTGCCGAGACCGGAGAATACGATCTGGAGATCATCCGGAAGCTCGGTCTCCCGGAGGCGCTCTTCGGAAAGCTTTCGCAGCCCGGCACCGTGATCGGAGAATACGAAGGGATCAAATGTGTGCTCTGCGCGACGCACGATACGGGATCTGCAGTCGAGGGGATCCCGATGGAGGGAAATCACCCGTATATTTCTTCCGGCACCTGGTCGCTGCTGGGCGTGAAGACGGAGAAACCAATCACGAATGCTTCGAGCGAGCTGGCCAACTGGTCCAATGAAGGCGGCGTCGGCTATAACCGCTATCAGAAGAACATCATGGGCATGTGGCTGATCAACCGGCTTCGTTCGGAACTTTGCCCGGACAAGCCGTTCGGAGAGATCGTGGCGGAAGCGGAAGCGAGCAGCTTCTCGGAAACGGTGGATGCGAATGCAGCCGGGTTCCTTGCACCGGAGAGCATGAAAGCAGCCTTTGACGAGGCGCTGACGATGAAGCCCGCGAGTGTAGGAGATTATTTCCGGTGTGCCTACAGAAGCCTGGCGCTCAGTTATATGAATGCGGTGCAGGAGCTGCAGCACAATACGGGAAATCATTATGACCGGATCTATATTGTCGGCGGCGGCGCCAAGAATGCATTCCTCAACAGACTGACGGAGGAGGCTTCGGGCAAGAAAGTGATCGCGCTTCCGATCGAAGCGACCGCGATCGGCAATCTGAAGATCCAGATGCAGGCGAGTCTGGCGAGTCTGTCATCCTGAGGGACGCCGTCCCGAATGGATCCACGCCGTAAAAACTGCGGTTTTATGAAAACTTTGAAGAATACAAACACCTAAACAGACTTATAAAGGAGGATCATCATGTTAGTAGAAACAAAAGCCCGCATCGGTGTCTTCTCGATCGCCCTCGGCGCCTATCTTCCCCAATTCCCGCAGCTCGTTCCCGAGTTCGAAGGACAGTACGCAGAATTTAAAAAGCTGATTCCCGATACCGTGGAGATCGTCGACGGCGGTATCGTTACCACAAAGGAACTTGCCATGGAAGCCGGCGACAAGTTCCGTGCAGCGGATGTCGATCTCGTGATCCTGCAGCTGCTCACCTATGCGACTTCCTACAACATGCTACCCGCTGTCCGCGATCTGGATGTCCCTGTCGTTCTGGTCAATATCCAGAAGATGAAGGCCCCGGATTATGCGAATACAGATATTCCCACCTGGCTCGGAACGCTTTATGCGAACGGTGCTGTCGGCGAAATGGTCGCTGACCTGGAGAGAGCCGGCAAGAGACATGCCGTCATCACCGGCGTGGCCGAAGGCGGAGATCCGGAGCTGGAAGCGGAGATCGCTGACTGGTGCAAAGCCGCGCAGGTCCGCAGAAGATTCCGCGACACGAACCTGGCACAGATCGGCAGACCGTATCCCGGCATGATGGATCTGTACATCGACGAGACGAACCTCTACCATAGAATGTTCCTGTATACGAAGCAGTTCGACTGGGAGAAAATGTGGGCGATCGCCGACAATATCACAGATGAAGATGCGATCAGAGCGAAAGCACAGGATATTCTGGATACCTTCGATATCGAAGGCGTGGATACGGTGGAACCGCTGTGGGAGATGGCAAAATACGTTGTTGCCTTTGAGCAGTGGGTAAAAGATGAGAAGATCGCATTCGTAGCTTCTCATTACGACGGATTTGCCCAGGGGAAGGCCGGCGTTCTCGACAGCATGCTGATCCCGGCATTCTCGATGCTGATCAAGCAGGGCGTTGCCTGCGCGGTCGAAGGCGATATCAAGGTGTCAATGGCAATGTCGATCCTGAAGACCATCTCCGGCATGGGCCAGCTCTCCGAGATGTACTCGATCGATTTCAACGAGGATATCTGCATCATCGGTCATTCGGGATCCGGCGATGCTGCGATCTCTGAGAAAAAGCCTACGATGAAGATCGTTCCTGTTTTCCACGGAAAGACCGGCGGCGGCTATCTGACTCAGTTCTATCCGCATCTCGGACCGGTCACCTATCTCGGCATTACGCAGGACAGAGACGGACATTTCAAGTTCGTTGTGGCAGAGGGCGTAAATGAGCCCGGCCCGATCTTCACATTCGGCGATACAAATATGCGCACCAGATTCACCTGCGGTGCGAAGGAATTCAATAACCGCTGGGCGGAAGCCGGTCCCACGCATCATATGGCAGCCGCTTCCGGCAGACATATCGACACGATCCTGAAGGTCGCGAAGATCTTCAATGTGCCGGTGGATATCGTAACGAGATAATGCTTCCGAATTCGGAAACGGAAAGCTTTTCATCACTTGAACATTGTCATCCTGAGGAGCCTGCGGCGAAAGATCTTCGCCGTAACGCCTTCAGTTCAATTATACTGATTATCAAAGGAGTTTAAAATCATGGCTAAGAACGCGATTTACAATATTGACTGTGTAGAAGGTTTCATGCGTATGTGCAACGACGGCTGGCTGCAGGGCTGGCATGAGCGCAACGGCGGCAATCTGACCTACCGCATGAAGGCAGAGGATGTTGAGGCCTGCCGTCCTTACTTCAAGGAGCCCGGCGAATGGGTGAACATGGGCGTTCAGGCAGAAAACCTGGCGGGAGAGTATTTCATCACCACCGGCAGCGGCAAGTTCTTCCGCAATGTGGAGATCCGTCCCTGCGAGAGCTTTGGAATCGTAGAGATCAACGAGGCCGGTGATTCCTGGAGGATCGTCTGGGGTCTGGAAGGTGCAAAACCCACAAGTGAGTTCCCGTCTCATTTCATGAACCACAGTGTCCGCAAGGCCGCGACGAACGGTGCGAACCGCGTGATCTATCATCTGCACGCAACGAATGTCATCGCGCTGACATATGTGCTTCCGCTGACGGACCGCGATTTCTCACGTGCTCTGTGGAAGAGCGCGACCGAGTGCCCGGTCGTATTCCCCGAGGGCGTCGGCGTGGTGCCGTGGATGGTGCCCGGCGGCGCGGATATCGCGATGGCAACGTCCGAACTGATGAAGACTTACCAGGCGGCGATCTGGGCGCAGCACGGCCTGTTCGCTTCCGGTCCTGATTTTGATATCACGTTCGGCCTTGCACATACGATCGAGAAGAGCGCAGAAGTATATGTGAAGGTGCTGTCGACCGGACAGCCGATCCTGCAGACGATCACGGACGATGCGCTGCGTGCGATCGCGAAGGATTTCGGTGTACAGCTGAATGAGGCTTTCCTGGACTGAGATGATGCTTCCCTGTACTAACAGGAAAACAATCGAATACGATATACGAAAAAGCAGATCGTTATGATCTGCTTTTCTGCTTTTTCACTGAAACCTATTCCATGCAGTATAATCTGCTAACTCAGTGCAGTATGCATACGACTCCAAAACAGGGGTCGCTCCAGTTGCTTCGCTCGCGGACAAAGCCATTTGCACTCCTTCGGCCAAACAATAAAGCGTGTTTGTCCTCCGTCGGCAGTTTTGCCGTGAGCTGTCGCCTTCCGCTCTACAGTTTTTGAGCCGTATGCATACTGCACTTCGAGTAGGATTGCAGCTGCAGCCTATGAAACGAAGAACCAGACTGCCTGTCCGACATATTTTCAGGGCTGAGACTGTAGAGCGGAGAGCGACAGGATCGGGCGAAACCGTCGACTGGAAGCCAACACGCTTTATTCGTTGGCTGGAAGAAGTGCGAATGTGTGCGATAAGCCTGTCAAGCGGAAGCCATGCTTGTATGAGCTTCCATTTGACAGGCAACGGACAGCGAACAGCTTGCTGTGAGCCGTCCCGGATCCGAAGCAATCGGAG
>DFKM01000177.1:0-281 GCA_002373555.1 Lachnospiraceae bacterium UBA3645 | reverse complement strand
GAAGCAATCGGAGCGACCCTGTTTCAGAACTGAAAACAAGCAGGACAGGCAGGGGGCAGCCGATTCTTCCCCTGTTTTAGAACCGTATGTATCCTGCACTGAGTTTGTTACATTTTGTTAAGATACTTACAGCAGCATCCGTTGAATCTCCTCCTTTAATATATCCTCACGATCCTTCAGAAGCAGCATCTTATTATACCTGTCATACGTCTGACTGCCATGTCCGGAGACGAACCGCAGGCAGTCTCTGTCCGCATTCAGTTCCGTCATCAGCATGACCA
>DFKM01000239.1 GCA_002373555.1 Lachnospiraceae bacterium UBA3645 | reverse complement strand
GCCACATTTCCTTCGGCTGCGCCTCCTTCGCGATCCTGCCCGCTTCCTGGAAGGTCATATGCTTGTGTTCGACGGCCTTCTCGTGCTTGTCCGGTTCCCCGTACATGCCCTCGCAGATGAACAGATCCGCATCCTTCGCGGCTTCCGTGATGGACGGCGTCGGCCGGGTATCGGTACAGTAGGTGACTTTCAGGCCCTTTCTGTCCGCGCCCATGACCATATCGGGCGTGTACGTCCTGCCTTCCCATTCCACTGTCCTGCCCTTCTGGAGCGGATTCCACATCTGCACCGGAAGTCCGAGCGCTTTCGCGTTCTCCACATTGAACTTGCCGGAGCGCGGTATCTCGATACTGTAGCCATAGCAGATGACATTGTGATTGACGCGGAACGCACGGATGCGCATCCCTTTATTTTCAATGACTTCTTCTTTCTCCGCAAGCTCATGAAACTGCAGTTCAAACGGCAGCTCGGGCGCAATGATGCGCAGGGCGTTCACTACACGCTGCAGCCCTTTCGGACCGATAAAAAGGACCGGCTCCGTTCTCTCGGAATTGCCCATCGAAAGAAGAAGCCCGGGCAGTCCGCTGATGTGATCCGCATGATAATGCGTGAAGCAGATGACATCGATGGGCTTCATGGTGATGCCGTTCTTCTTTGCGGTGACCTGGGTGCCCTCGCCGCAGTCAATGAGGACGGAGGAACCGCCGAAACGGACGATGAGGGATGTAAGAAAACGGTACGGGAGCGGCATCATGCCGCCGGTACCGAGCAGACAAATGTCGAGCATATTTATTTCCTTTGCATCAGTACCGCGTCCTCCGTGGGATGGCGGTAGTAGGCTTTTCTTTTTGCAAGCGGCTCGAAGCCGAATTTACGGTACAGCGTGATCGCCGGAACATTGTGCTCGCGGACATCCAGATTCCAGATCTTGATATCCGGCGTTTCATCAAAGAGTGCCGACAGCAATGAAGTGCCGATTCCCTGCTTTCTTTCGGTTTCATCCACAGCGACCCGCAGGATATCGCCTTCGTCGAGCACCGTCAGCGTACCGATATAGCCGACGATCCGGCCCTCCTTTTTCGCGACCAGATAATGCGCATGCGGATTGCTGAGCATGTCGGTGAGAGAATGCGCGGACCAGGGATCCGGGAAACAGGCAGCTTCCAGGGCGGAGACAGCTTCGGCTTCGCCGGGAAGCATGGGATGGATAGTGATCTTCCCGCTCATTTCTGTTTTTCCTTCTCCGCGCGGACGCGTTCGGCCTGGGAAACGCGGAGATATTCCGGCACATGTTCATCGGATGTCTGGGAAATCCCGTTTCTGAACATCTCCTGCCCGCGCGAAGCGACGGCCGCGGCGCGCTGTCTGGCCGCCATCGGCGGCGCAAAGAGCGCATCTTCGCCCAGCGCCGCGGTGATCCTCTCTTTGAAGACCGAGATCCCGTCGCCGGTAAATACGACCGGGCCGGGTTCTTCCTTCAGCTTCTCCATCAGCTCCGCCAGCGGCATGGCCGAGGCCGGCATGAGCACTTCGAAATCTCTTTCAAACCGGTAAATGCCGGTATACACTTCGCTTCGTCTGGCATCCAGGATCGGACAGATCCTGTGCGCGCAGCCGTAGAACTGGTAAGCCATGGCATCCGTGGTCGGCACCGGAATGACCGGAATGTCACATGCAAGTGCGATGCCCTTGGCGGTCGCCGAACCGATCCGCAGGCCGGTAAACGAACCCGGGCCGGCTGCCACAGCGACGGCATCGAGCATTTCCGGTGTCCGCTCCGTCATCCGGAAGATCTCATCGATCATCGGCAGCAGCGTCTGCGAGTGTGTTTTCTTATTATTGACGGTATATTCCGCGATCACCGCGTCATCTTCGACCAGCGCCGCAGATGCCACGAGCGATGCGCTCTCAATGCCCAGTATCAGCATTCTTTTCCTCCCGAGATCGTGATGATCCTGCAGTCGGGACCTTCCGACAGTTCTTTCTTTATTTCAATATGCACGGCGTTTTCCCAGACAATATCCGGAAACATATCCGCCCACTCGATCACGCAGACGCCGTCCGAATTCCAGTATTCATCCGCGCCGATCGCGTAAAGCTCATCTTCATCCGACAGGCGGTACAGATCGAAGTGATAGAGCGGCAGTCTTCCGGAACGGTATTCCTTGATGATATTGAAGGTCGGGCTGGTGATGTGCTCTGTGATCCCGAGCCCCTCGGCGAAGCCTTTCGTGAAAACGGTCTTGCCGGTGCCGAGATCGCCGGTGAGAAGGTAGATCTCACCGGGCGCGGCAGCTTCCGCAAGTTTTCTGCCGAAGGCATAGGTTTCCGCACTATGATTGGTGATGATTTGTTTCTGCATAGATTCGTACCCGTTGGAATGTATCGAGGCAATCAGTTGATTTGGGTGCACAGACCAGCTTTTTTCATGACGATACCCATCTCCTGATCGTGTTTTCCTCTTTGGCTTAAGATAATTGGGTTTTAAAGTGCTTTCTGAAGACGAAGATACCCTTTTTCCTCCGCAAGTTTGATCTCAGAAAGCAGAATTGGGGTATCGTCTTAAAAACAGCCTTGCTCTATCCCCAATAAAACAGCTGAACGTCTGGTTTTCCATAGAATTCAGGGTATCGTCGCACTCTGAAACCGTTATTATACCCAAGTACCTTCTTCGCAGACATCCGGAGCAGCTTCCGATGATCGTATAACACGGTTCACGCTGCCGGTCTGTCAATTCCGATTCCTTCGGCACCGAATGCGCCGGATAGAAGGTATCTTTTTTTACTTAGAAAGAGCCGTCGGTGGATAAGACGGCTCTTACAACGTTCTTCAGATAATAAGGATCGGATTCCCTATGTTTACAGTACCCGGATCACGGAAATGAATTTCATCTTTTCCGCCGCTTCCTCCAGCGCGGATTCCTTCATCACTTCCGTCAGGATGCCGCACTCGTCATCCGCCAGTCCGACGCACTTCACGGCCGGCAGGATCTTACAGGCTTCTTCCACATCCATCGCATTGACACGGACAAAGAACGCGCACTGCTCATCCCCGAGCGGCACGAATGCAGCCGGCTCTGCGCTCCAGCCCGGATAAATCGTCTTTCCGGGGTTCTTCAGCTCGTCCACAACATCACCCACGACGGCACTGGCTGTCGCTTCCTTGCCGGCACCTCTGCCGTAGAACATGACATCGTCCACCATGTTGCCGTGGATCAGGATGCTGTTGAATACGCCTCTGACAGGGTTCAGCGGATTTTCCGGCGGCACCATGTAAGGCGAGACTCTCGCATAGACCTGCCCGTCCGTCAGTTCGCCTCTGGCCAGAAGCTTGATATCATATCCGGCTTCCTTCGCAGCTGCGATATCCGCCGCCGTGATGCCGGAAACGCCGACTGTCGGGATCGCTTCGGCATCCACGAAATGACCGCTGATGATCGACATGATGATCGCGAGTTTCCGCTTCGCATCGTGTCCGTCCACATCTGCGGAAGGATTTCTTTCGGCATAGCCCTTCGCCTGCGCCTCTGCCAGCGCATCTGCGAAATCCACGCCCGCTTCATCCATTCTCGTCAGGATATAGTTCGTGGTGCCGTTCAGGATACCGGTCACGGATTCCAGCCTGTCGGCTGTCAGCGCGTTCATGATCGGACGCAGCAGCGGGATGCCGCCGCCGACGCTGGCTTCAAACAGGAAGCTGACATTGTGCTCCCGTGCAAGTGCAAGCAGCTCCGTACCCTTCGCGGCAACCAGCTCTTTATTGGAAGTCGCCACGCTCTTTCCTGCCGCCAGCGCACCGGAAACAAACTTGAACGCAGGATTGATACCGCCCATGGTCTCCACGACAACGGAGACCTCCGGATCGTTCAGGATATCGTTCACATCGTTCGTCAGGACTTCCTGCACGGGCTGTCCCGGGAACTGCCGGATATCCAGAACGTACTTGACATTCACATCATCGCCGGCATGGCGCTTCAGTACTTCTTTATTCTCTCTGACTAGTTCGAACACGCCGGAACCGATCGTGCCGAACCCCATGATCGCTATCTGATACATATGTCCCCCCAAAGTGCTTCTTATTTCTGATCGCCTGACAGGCTCAGCCATTTCAGGTATCCGTTCATGAACATGTCGATGTTGCCGTCCAGAACAGCATTCACATTTCCGGTTTCAACGTCGGTCCGCAGATCCTTGACCATCGTGTAAGGCTGCAGCACATAGGAACGGATCTGCCGTCCCCAGCCGATCTCGGACTGTTCGCCGCGGATGCCCTGGGCCTTCGCCGCGTTTTCCTCCTGCTTCAGAATGAACAGCTTGGCTTTCAGCATCTGCATGGCTTTGTCCTTGTTCTGATGCTGGGAACGTTCATTCTGGCACTGCACCACGATGCCCGTAGGGAAATGCGTGATGCGGATGGCGGAAGACGTCTTGTTGATGTGCTGTCCGCCGGCACCGCTCGAACGGTAGGTATCGATCCGGATATCATCATCCTTGATCTCGACATCCAGATCCTCTTCGATCTCCGGCATGACGTCGCAGGAAACGAAGGATGTCTGGCGCTTGCCCGCTGCGTTGAACGGGGAAATACGCACCAGTCTGTGCACGCCGTGCTCGGACTTCAGATAGCCGTAGGC
>DFKM01000078.1 GCA_002373555.1 Lachnospiraceae bacterium UBA3645 | reverse complement strand
TTCAGCCATGCGGTTCTCCCGTTACCATGATCCCATGGATTTTCCTTTTCTTTCGATCAGCTTCGGACGGAAACCGTTCTCCTCCAGCATTTTTACGATCTCCTGCTTATGCTCCGTGCCGAATGCTTCCATCGTGATCTGCAGCTCCACCAGATCATTTCTGTTGATGCTGAAGAACTGGTTATGCTCCAGACTGATGACGTTCGCCTGCTTCTCGGCGATCAGCGATGCGACCTTGACCAGCTGTCCGGGCTTGTCCGGCAGCAGTACGGAGACCGTGAACACTCTGTCTCTGGCGATCAGGCCGTGCTGCACGACGGAGGCCATCGTGATGACATCCATGTTGCCGCCGCTGATCACGCAGACGATCTTCTTCCCTTTGCAGTCCAGGTGCTTCAGGGCTGCGATCGACAGCAGTCCCGAATTTTCCGCAACAAGCTTATGATTCTCCATCAGATCGAGGAAGGTAACGATCAGCTCCTCGTCCTCGATGGTAATGATATCGTCCACATTTTTCTGTACATACGGGAACAGCAGATCGCCGGGTGTTTTCACGGCCGTGCCGTCCGCAATGGTCTTGGCGGAGGGCAGCGTCACGATATGTCCCGCTGCCAGTGATTCCTTCATGCAGGCAGCATTGGCCGGTTCCACGCCGATCACCCTGATATTCGGATTGAGCATCTTCGCCATCGTGGAGATGCCGGTCAGGAGTCCGCCGCCGCCGACCGGGACCAGGATCATATCGACCGTCGGCAGATCCTGGATGATCTCCATGGCGATCGTGCCCTGGCCGGTCGCGACCGTCAGGTCATTGAACGGATGGATGAATGTCATCCCCTTCTCTTCGGCCAGCTTCATCGCGTATGCGCAGGAATCGTCATAGACATCCCCGTACAGCACGACATCCGCGCCGTAGCTCTTGGTGCGGTTCACCTTCATCAGCGGCGTGGAGGTCGGCATGACGACCGTAGCCGGTACGCCGAATGCCTTCGCTGCATAAGCCACGCCTTGGGCATGGTTGCCGGCGGAAGCCGTCACCAGGCCGCGCGCCCGCTCCTCTTCGCTGAGCGTACTGATCTTATAGTATGCGCCGCGGATCTTGTAGGCGCCTGTTTTCTGCATATTCTCGGGCTTTAAATATACTTTATTCCCGGTCTGATTGCTGAAAAACTCCGAGTACTGGAGCTTCGTGCGGTGGATCACCCGCTGCACGATCTCGGTCGCTTCTTCGAATTTCTCAAGGGTAAGTTCGGTATTCATAACATATGCTCCTTATTCCGCGAAGATCGCCTCCACAAAGCTGTCCGCATCAAATTTCTGCAGATCCTCGATATGCTCGCCCACGCCGATATACTTTACGGGGATGCCGAGTTCCGCCTGGATCGCTACCGCGATGCCGCCTCTGGCTGTTCCGTCCATCTTCGTCAGGATAATGCCGGAAACATCCGCTGCTTCCATGAAGACCTTCGCCTGCGCAAGCGCATTCTGTCCGGTCGTGCCGTCCAGCACGATCAGGGTCTCCCGGTAAGCCTCCGGATATTCCCTGTCGATGATCCGGTTGATCTTTTTCAGTTCTTCCATCAGATTTTTCTTATTGTGCAGTCTGCCGGCTGTATCGCAGATCAGGATATCCGCCTTCCTCGCCTTTGCTGCCGCGATGGCATCAAAAACGACCGAGGCCGGATCCGCGCCCTCCTGCTGGGAGATAATGTCGACACCTGCCCGGTGCGCCCATTCCGTCAGCTGCTCGATCGCGCCCGCACGGAACGTATCCGCCGCTGCCAGGACGACCTTTTTGCGGTCCGCCTTGAACTGCGCCGCCAGTTTTCCGATCGATGTCGTCTTGCCGACGCCGTTCACGCCGACGACCAGAAGCACAGACTGCTTATCTTCATATTCGTAGGCATTCTCGCCGAGATCCATGCGCGCCTTGATGGAATCCATCAGAAGCTGACGGCATTCCTCCGGTTTATGGATGTGTTTCTCATCGACCTGATTCTTCAGATCTTCGATAATATCTTCGGTCGCGTGTATGCCGATATCGCTCATGATCAGGATCTCTTCGAGTTCCTCGTAGAAATCGTCATCTATATGATCCAGGCCGA
Source organism: Lachnospiraceae bacterium UBA3645 (assembly GCA_002373555.1). GTDB lineage: Bacteria > Bacillota > Clostridia > Lachnospirales > Lachnospiraceae > UBA3305. The sequence goes on along the minus strand of DFKM01000078.1, from coordinate 9,940 downwards.
AAACGCTTGCAAATCCGCCGGCCAGCTGCTTTCTTGTTTTGGTCAGTCCGGACAGCAGTCTCGCGAACAGGCCCTGTTTCTTTTCTTCCATTTTGATACCTCTGTTTCAGGATGGCATTCGTCAGAGAACATTCTCTGACAAATTAATATAGTATCATGCGGGACGGCATTTGTAAAACAAAAATATGAGCCGGCAGGACGGATATTTCCGTCCCCGCGGCTCATACATTGCGGCAGTTTCTGTCAGGCAGCGCTGATATTCACGCCCTGCATCTGTCATTTCCCGATCTGCTCCGCAAATACGCGGATTTCATATTTCAGCTGCGGGTTGTTTTTGGTCCTCAGGGAAAGATGGGCGCGGTGCGGTGTCTTCAGATAAGCATCCAGCGCGTTGATCTTCTTCTCATAATCCGTCTTTGCCATGTGCGTGACGACAAAACAGACATCCTCCGGAAAGTCCTCCCTGCATTTTGCCAGCAGGGCCTTCCCGACGATGGCCGGTCCTTCCGCCCAGACGGGCATGCAGACGATCACGCGCTCGTATTCATAAGGGCGGTGCGGACCCATGATATAGACATTCGGCAGCGTTTTCTTAAAGGAATCGATGCAGGCGCCGAGATAGCCCCGGATGCCGCGGCGGTCCTTGCCGTCCGTATATTCGGCAAGATCTGCGCCAAGATGCTGCGCCAGCAGTTCCGCAGCCATTCTTGTCGCGTTCGTCCTGGTATAATAAAGGCAAAGCGTTTTCTTCATTTCCGCAATTCCTCCTCCATCCGTATTCTATATCGATTATAAGCGATTCCATACAAAAAGCAAAGGTGCAAAGAACTGCAGCCCATCAGGACTGCAGTCGGATCAGCATTTGTATTGTTCGGGAGATCCCGCGCTTTAAACATCATAGACAGATCCGTCATAGGCGATCTGGGCGGAAATGCTCCGCTGGGCCTCCGGGAAACGCTCGCAGATATCGTCCACCAGTTCGATGCCGATGCCGGGTGCGTCGGGAATGATGATGTAGCCGCCCTCTTCCTTCAGCGGCTCCTTCGTCATCTGTGCTTCGCTGCCGGCATGATAGAAGGAAGGGAATTCCTGGATCGCAAAATTCGGGATCGCAGCATCCAGCTGCAGGCATGCTGCCGTGGATACCGGGCCGAGCGGGTTATGCGGCACGATCTTGCAGTAATTGGCTTCCGCCATGGCTGCAACCTTCCTGCTTGGCGTCAGGCCGCCAAGCGCACAGACATCGGGCCGCACGTATTTCGCGGCACGTTTTTGAAACGTGGTCTCAAATTCCTGGATGTTGATGAACCGCTCGCCTGTCGCAATCGGGATATTGGTCCTCGCTGCGATATCGGCCATGGCTTCCGGGCTGTCCGGCGGGATCGGATCCTCCAGAAACAGCGGTCGGTATTCCTCCACGCCCTTCGCGAAGGCGATCGCTTCCATCGGATCCATACTGCGGTGGCACTCCAGGATCATGTCGAAATCATCACCGACCGCCTCCCTGACCGTCCTAATGATCTTTATATAATCCGAGACCTTCGCATTGTAAACGCTGCTGCGTCTGGCCGCCTGCTTCAGACGAATGTCTCCTGTGATCATGATTCGGGCCGCGTCCCAGCCATTCTTCTTCAGCTCCACGCACCGCGCGGCAATATCCTCGGGCGTAAACTTGAATACCGCTTCATACGACCGGACTTTATCCCGGCATTTGCCGCCGAACAGTTCATAGACCGGGACGCCCAATGCCTTTCCTTTGATATCCCATAAGGCAATATCGACAGCCGCCAGTGCGCTCATGATGATGGATCCCCGGAAATACATGCTGCGATAGATATACTGCCAGTGATGCTCGATCCTGAACGGATCCTGTCCGACCAGATATTTTTCCAGCTTTTTCAGGATCCCGACACAGCCGTCCAGATAGCCCCACGCACCGACTTCGCCCGTGCCGTGAATGCCTTCATCCGTATGAATTTTGATGAAAAGATACTTGCTCGCAGGGAGCAGCTCGATCCCGGTGATCTTCATAAGAAACCTCCTTCTCCTGTGGTGGTGTTTTTAGTCTTATTTATACTATATACCCGATTTGCGTGAATGTAAATTTCCTTAAATTCATCTTTTGTCAACTTTTCAGTTGATAATTTTGAAAAGAAGCCCGCCTGCTTTCCTCTGTCTGTTTTTGGGGTATCGTCCTGCAATAATGACGCGATCCCGCCCAAACGCTCACAATCATCATCCGCGCAAACAAAAAAACAGGCCGCAGGGCCTGTTTCAACAGCAATTCATTTCCAATTCCCGGATATTCTCCCGGACTCTGCAGATCAGTTCCTGTATTTCAGCCTTTACCGCAGATTTCGGATGATACAGTACAGACAGACACGAATACTGTTCGGCGGTTCCGAAGGAATACAGATCCACTTCTTCTGTAAAGCCCATCGCATGAACCAGGATCTCCGGAAGGAAGATGATGCCGAGATCCTGCGCGACACACATCAGCCCAGATCTGGCATTCGAGATCGTAATCTCATCCTTCAGAAATTCCGGATGGGCATTCACCAGATAACCGGCATATTTCCGAAGACTGTGTGCTTCTTCATCCAGCACCGGTTTTTCCGAAAGGATCGCTTCATCCGGAAGCCACGGCCGCGAAAATCCTTCTTTTGTCATTGCCCGTGCTTTCAGCGGTATGTCCTTTGCTGCTGCAAGGACGACCGGGCAGCTGCAGATCTTTTCACAGCACAGACCGTCCGGTTCTTCTTCCATGATCATCAGGGTCGCATCCAGCTGATCATTCTGAACCAGACGCTCCAGTTCCCGGCCGGAGGCCTCCTTCAAATAGAGACGGATATCCGGATACTGATCCTGCATTGCAGGCACGATCTTCCTTGTTATATAACCTGCCAGCGACATCTGAAAGCCGAGCCGCAGCCTCCCGGTATACAGATCTGCCAGACGACGCATTTCCGCGTCCATCTCCTGCTGTCTTTTTCTGATTTCAGAAAGCATCTCCACATAACGCTCGCCGGGGTAGGTCAGGATAAATTTGTTCCCGGTCCGGTCAAAAATACTGAGGCCCAGCTCTTTTTCCTTCTGAATAATGAATTTGCTGAGCGCGGACGATGTGATATGCAGATTGCGTGCTGCGCCGGCAATACCGCCGCAGCGCGCGACTTCCAGAATATACTCGGTTGTTTTGTCCATGAAGCTGCCGTACCTCCGCATTTCTTGCGTATCTTCAGGAAGAAGACCGGAATGATCCCGGAACTGTACCGGGACATGTTTTCATGATTACCTGTAGAAAGCTGTCAGCTTCCCATAGGAATCCCGCAGGAAGGACGTATCGCCCCTCCCCTTCACGCTGTCGGTCCGCCGGATGATATAGGAATACAGTTTTTCCTTGTATACTTCCTCCGTGATCGTCCCTTCGGCCACGCCCGAGAGTCCCTTTTCCCAGCTGGCTGTCAGTTCCGGATTTAAGAGTGAGCGGATCGAATGATCCACCGCGTCGAAGATCATCTCGCCCAGGAACGTGGGGGTCAGCACCTGTGTTTTTTTGTTCAGCTTCATATATTCGATGGCGACCAGCTTCTTCAGTATCTCCGCCCTGGTCGCGGAAGTACCGATCCCGCTTCCCTTGATCTGTGCGCGAAGTTCTTCGTCTTCGATCAGTGAACCGGCATTTTCCATGGCAAGGATCATCGAACCGGAGGTATAGCGCTTCGGCGGGGAGGTCTCTCCCTCTTTGATCTCGAATCCGGCCGCCGCAGCCTTTCCGCCCTTTTTCAGAGACGCCAGCCAGGCGAGCAGATCCGCATCTGCTTCCGTCTCGTTTTCACCGTTTCCGTCGTTCTGTTCGGTGCCGGCCGCTTTCTTCGGGATACCGGCAACGGCAAGGTAGCCCGGATCATTCAGGGCCTTGAACGAAGCGAAGAAGCTTTCCCCGCGGCGGGTGAAGATCAGCTGCCATTTTTCATATTCGGCCGGCGGATAAAAGATCGACAGGAAACGCCGCACGATCCGCTCGTAGACAGCTCTTCCCAGATCCCCGACGGAGCCCAGCGCGCCGAACCCGTAGCCGGTCGGAATGATCGCGTAGTGATCGGTGATCTGCTTGTCATTCGTATAGCGGGTCTTCCCGATGTTCTTATAGGATCCCTGATCCAGGATCTCCTGCGCGAAAGGCGCCGCATGATTATAGGAAAGAAGCCCCTTGAGATTCTTCCCGATCTCCTTCGCCACGGCGGAAGACAGAACGCGCGCATCCGTCCTGGGGTAGGTGACCAGCTTCTTTTCATAGAGCTCCTGCACGACCTTCAGCGTCTGGTCCGGCGAGATCTTCAGCTGCCTGGAACATACATTCTGCAGTTCAGCGAGATTGAAAAGCAGCGGCGGGTTCTTTTTCTCTTTTTTCTTCTCCCGTCCGGCGATCTCCATTGCATAAGGAGACATTTCTCCCTCCGTCAGAAACGCGATCAGCCTCTGTGCTTCTTCCTGCTCCTTAAAACCGTTCTCCTTGTAGAGTGCCGGATGGTTTTCATACCTGCTTCCGGGCACTGCGCGGAACTCGGCTGTAATGAACTTCTGTGCGCCCTCGTCAGCTGCATCTGCCGCCTCCGCTCCTGCGCCGGCCGAAGTATTCTTCCCGTACGGGATCTGCGCCAGCACACGGTAGAACGGCGTCTTCACGAAATCCCGGATCTCCCGCTCTCTTCTGACGCACATACCGAGCACGCAGGTCATCACACGGCCGACGGAAATAACTGTGCGGTCTCTCTTCATCAGACTGGAGATCACATTTCCGTATTTCAATGTCAGGAGTCTCGAGAAGTTGATCCCCATCAGATAATCTTCTTTCGCCCGCAAATAAGCCGAGGCCGCAAGATTATCATATTCGGAAAGATCTTTTGCTTCCCGCACACCGCGTTTGATCTCGTCCTCCGTCTGGGAATCGATCCACACGCGCAGCCGTTTCTTGCCCTTCACGCCCGCCATCTGCTCGACAAGACGGTAGATGTACTCTCCCTCCCGTCCGGAGTCGGTGCAGACGTAGATCGTGTCGATATCCTTCCTGGTCAGCAGCTTCTTCACCGTGGAGAACTGCTTCTTCACGGAAGAAATGACTTCATATTTGAATTCCTCCGGAAGGAACGGCAGTGTTTCCATCCGCCAGCGTTTCATCTCCGGATCATAGACTTCCGGATAGCTCATAGTGACCAGGTGGCCGACACACCAGGTGACGACGGCATTATCGCCCTCCAGGTAGCCGTCCGCGCGGCTCATGTTCATGCCCAGGACTCTTGCGAATTCCTGTGCAACACTGGGTTTCTCAGCTATATAAAGAGATTTCAAATTTTCCTCCTGTGTTTCTTTCCTCTGCAGAAGGATTCTCAGCGAAATGCAGAGGTATTCTGTGCAAAAAAGGATGTTCCGTCAAAAACCACACGCCGGGCATCTGCCTGCAAAGACAATGGATAACTGTTCTTCCTGTTCTTTTATGCATTCTGAAATGCTCTTCCAAAAAGAACACCCTTTTTCGGCCGCCTGTAAGTCATTCTCTGCGTCAAAAAGGGTGTTTTTTTCCGAAATGTTTCTAAAATGCATAAAACAGGCCGATCGTTCCCGCTCTGCCCATGATTGAATGAAAATCATGGGTGTGCTTTTTTCGGAACGGCAAGTTTATGCACAAATTATTTTGCAGTGATCCGGCCGGTCGCCGTCAGCAGTTCGGCGGAAAGCACCGCGCCGCCGGCAGCGCCGCGGAGCGTATTATGAGACAGCCCCACGAACTTCCAGTCATAGATCACATCTTCTCTCAGGCGGCCCGCAAACACAGCCATGCCGCCGTCCACTTCACGGTCCAGCCTGGGCTGCGGTCTGTCGGGTTCCTCGAAGTAATGGATGAACTGCTTCGGTGCATGCGGAAGATCAAGCTCCTGGGGCAGGCCGCGGAAGTTCTTCCAGCGATCCAGGATCTCTTCCTTCGAAGGCTTGTTCTTAAAGGAAACAAAAACGGAAGCGGTATGTCCGTTGGTCACGGGCACGCGCAGGCACTGGGAAGTGATGATCGGGGAAGCCGCCTTCACGATCTCGCCGTTCTCGATGTGGCCCCAGATCCTCAAAGGCTCCTGCTCGCTCTTCTCTTCCTCGCCGCTGATGAACGGGATCACATTGTCGATCATCTCCGGCCAGTCCTTGAAGGTCTTTCCGGCACCGGAAATGGCCTGGTAAGTGGAAGCGACCACGACAGTCGGCTCGAACTCGCGGAGCGCATGGATCATGGGGGTGTAGCTCTGGATCGAGCAGTTCGGTTTGACGACAATGAATCCGCGCTTCGTTCCCAGACGCTTCTGCTGGAACGGGATGATGTCCAGATGCTCCGGGTTGAGCTCCGGAACGACCATGGGAACATCGGGCGTCCATCTGTGGGCAGAATTGTTGGAAACAACCGGCGTCTCCGTCTTTGCGTATTCTTCCTCGATCGCACGGATCTCTGCCTTAGACATATCGACAGCGCTGAATACGAAATCGCAGGTCGCCGCGACTGCTTCCACATCGGAAACATTCATGACCACCATCTTCTTTGCCCATTCCGGCATCGGGATGTCCAGCTTCCAGCGGTCGCCGACAGCTTCTTCATAGGTCTGTCCGGCGCTTCTGGCGCTGGCGGCCAGTGTGACGACTTCATACCAGGGATGATTATCAAGAAGGGTGATGAATCTCTGTCCTACCATTCCGGTGGCTCCGAGAATGCCAACTTTCAGTTTCTTATCCATTTTTCCTCCGTTCCGACGGTTTTTCTTGACAAGCGCCCGTCGTCGTGTTATTATTACAAAGCTGTTTTTGCAGTAAGCTTCCATGGCTCAGTCGGTAGAGCGACGCATTCGTAATGCGTAGGTCGCCGGTTCAAGTCCGGCTGGAAGCTTTTTAGTTTGCCTGCCATGCGGCAGGCAAACAAAAAAGCTTTATTTTTCTTCTAAGTCTTTACCCTTTCGCCACCGCGATCGTTCCCGTCCGCTGCAGCTCCAGTATCCCGAAATTCCTGACCAGTTCAATAAACTCTTCCACCCGCTCGGGATCCGAGTGCATCTCGATCACCATCGCCTTCGGCGACAGATGCATGATCTTCGCGCCCATCACATTGCAGAGCTCGATGAGCGACGCCCTGTTTCCCATCGTGTAGCCGACCTTCACGAGCAGCATCTCGAGCATAATGCTCCGGCTCTCATCCAGTCTGCGCACTTTAATGACATCCAGCTTCTTGTTCAGATGCTTCTCGATCTGATCGATCGTTCGGGAATCGCCGGTCGATACGATCGTCATGCTGGAAACATCTCTCTGCTCCGTCTCGCCGACAGCCAGGGAATCAATATTGTAGCCGCGCCTTGCGAACAGGCCGGAGATCCCGGACAGGACGCCGTCTCTGTTTTCCACAAGAACCGAAAAAATTCCTTTCATGAGATCCTCCTGTCTTATACTGTCACGTCTCCGCTGTCCACTTCGCACACCAGCAGCGCCGCACTGTCACACGCCAGAAATGCATCCAGAATACCATCCCGCTCCTCGTTGTTCTCCACGTGGAAGAACTGCATGTCATAAGCCTCCGCGAACTTATCAAATTTCGGATAATCGTAGAGCTTGACGCCGGAGAAACGGTCCTCGTAGTTCTTGTGCTGGTACTCCTTCACAAGTCCCAGATACCGGTTCTTGACCACGATCACCTTCAGCGGGATCTTATTCACAGCCGCCGTCGCCAGCTCGTTCATCGACATCTGGAACGAACCGTCTCCGCAGACTGCGACCACCTGCTTCCCGGGGCTGCACATCATCGCACCGATCGCTGCAGGAATCGAATACCCCATCGTACCCATGCCGCCTGTCGTCAGGAAACGGCCGGCTTTCATCACGTAGTTATCAGCGGACCACAGCTGGTTCTGTCCGACATCCGCCACATAGATCGCATCCTCATCCATTTTTTCCGACAGGCTCTGCACGAACAGCATCGGATTCACGAAACGGTCCGAAAAATGTCTGGTGTCGACCGTATTCTTCTTGATGTCCTCCAGCCTTTCGAGCCAGGCCTTCGTATCGATATGGATATCGGATTCCAGCAGCGTATGGAAAATGTTCCGCACATCGCCGACCAGCGGCAGCGTCGGTCCGAGATTCTTGCCGATCTCCGCGGTATCGATATCGATATGGATGATCTTCACCTGCTGCTCCAGATTCTCCGGCTTCGGAACCGCCCGGTCCGCGATCCTGGCACCGACCACGATCAGCAGATCACTGTTCGCAACGGCCCGGTTCGCGTAAGGCTTTCCGTTGTTTCCGAGCATGCCGAAATACAGCGGATGGGATTTGCGCATCACGCCGATGCCCATCATCGTGGAAACCAACGGAATACTGTTCTTCTCGCAGAACGCTCTGACGACCTCCTCACCCTCGCCGAGGATGACGCCGCCGCCGGCACAGATGAGCGGTTTCTTCGAGTGATTGATCGCATCGATGACCTTCGCGAGTTGCTGCGCATTGCCCTTCGTATTTGGCTTGTATCCGCGCATGTTCACGGCTTCCGGATAATGAAAAGCCTTTTTCATCTCCGTTTTCTGGACGTCGCAGGGAATATCGATCAGAACCGGTCCTTTTCTTCCGGTCGCTGCCACGAAAAATGCCTCCTTAATAATACGCGGGATATCATCCGGGCTCTTGACCAGATAGCTGTACTTGACGAAGGATTCTGTGGCACCGCGCATATCCGCTTCCTGGAAAACATCCCGGCCGAGCAGATGGCTGTCGACCTGGCCCGTGATTGCGATCAGCGGAATGGAATCGGCATAGGCTGTCGCCAGCGCTGTGATGAGATTGGTCGCGCCGGGACCGGATGAGGTCACACAGACAGCCGGTCTTCTGGAGATCCTGGAATAACCGTTTGCCGCATGGCCGGCATTCTGCTCCTGCCGCATCAGAACATGTTCGATCGCCGGTTCCTGATAGAGTGCATCATAAAACGGCGCGATCGCGACTCCGGGGATCCCGAAGATCTTCGTCACACCTTCCAGCTTTAAACATTCGACCATTGCCTGCGCACCGTTCATCTGCAGTTCCTCCGGTTCTGTTCTTAGAGAATGATTATAGCAGAGAAATCCCAAATTGGCACCCTCTGACTTTTGCCAAACAGCATAAGTTCATAACAAAACGGGCGGCCTGCGCCGCCCGTCTGTTTCTTCCGTCCATGAGCCTTACTCAATCATCTCATCCAGCAGATCGCAGGCGATCACTGCCAGTTTCGGACATGTCTGCATCAGCAGATTCTTCTGCAGGATCTCCGGCATTTCCTCCGGGATCTTGTGCCCCAGGATCTCGCGGCAGATCAGGCTGCCGTTCGTGATCTCATGCTCCCTGAACCGGCGTTCAAATTCTGCCTTCCTCACCATCATTTTCTGTTTTGCTTCCGCGTCTCCCGGTTCAAAATGGCCGTATGCCGCGCCGAGCGCCATCAGCGCTCCAGTCACGCAGCCGCAGCGTTCGCCGTTCATCATGCCGCCGCCGAAGGCCGCCGCGATCTTCAGGGCTTCTTCCTCATCCATATCCAGGAGCGCTGCCGCATGTGCAAAGACGATCTGCGAACAGTCGATGCCGCCCTTGTAGTATTCCTTCGCCAGTTCTTCTGTCATTCTTTCTTCGAGTGCCATTGTATCATCCTCCCTGACCGGCAGCCCGATTCCCCCGGTCCTTGCAATCATCAATAGTTTTCGGAATTGATTTCAAAATATGCCTGCGGATGTGCGCACACCGGGCAGATCTCCGGTGCTTCCGTGCCGACGACGATATGACCGCAGTTCCTGCACTCCCACACCTTGACTTCGCTCTTCCGGAAGACTTCCTGCATCTCGATATTCTTCAGCAGTGCGCGGTAGCGCTCCTCGTGATGCTTTTCGAT
>DFKM01000233.1 GCA_002373555.1 Lachnospiraceae bacterium UBA3645 | reverse complement strand
TCCTGCCTGCCTTCAGCGAGCCCCTCCTGTCTGCCTTCAGCGAGCCCCTCCTGTCTGCCTTCAGCGAGCCCCTCCTGCCTGCCTTCAGCGAGCCCCTCCTGTCTGCCTTCAGTATGCCCCTCCGTCCAGCCTTCTTTACGGAACAGCTCCATGGTCTTTTTTTCGTCATATTCAGTTTCGAGCATTCCTATCACCTCCGCTTGATGGACTATAAGGAACGGCTTGATCGTGAAGGAATCCGGCATTTCACGAAGAGAAGCATCGATCGCGTCCGACAGATTCATTGCCTTTCTTCTTTCTCTGATCGAGTCCACTAACCAGCAATACTCAAGCAAGGGTTGACAGGCTTCTTTCAGTCGCTTATTCTTGCCGGCGTTTATATTCAGCATATGAACACGAACCTCGACATCAGCATCGGTGGCATCAGTGAAAGAATCGCTGAGACGCAGAGTGGATTCCTCCGGTAAACTGTCTGATCCATTGTAAAAAATGATAAGCCGTGGTACGGGCAGCCTGATCAGCGTTCGTCCATATTTGTTGAGTTCATTTTCCTGGATATATCGCTCGTACAGATTACCCAGATATTCGAGCATACGAAGCGGTATATTTGGTGAGACTGTTGACTGCTGTTCATAAAGATTGATGTCCCCGGCGAGCAGAAATGAAATATCATTATGCATTCCGAGATACAGGATCTGACGGATCGTGTTGATCGTCAGTGCGTCCGGATCTGTGTAGCTGGTTTGGTTGACGGCATTATACAGGCTGAGCGTCCAGTCTTTATGGTCTTCCTGACCGAACAGGAAGCTGAACAGACGGTCTTTGTATTCTCTGTTGGCTGTCGGCATAGATTCTCCTTTCAACAATACCGACTATTTCATGATAACATAAAATGCCGGTATATTCTACCGGTTTGGAATTGCTCAGGCCTGTGAAAGAAGCTTATCGTTTCGGCTAAGAAATGTCCACAAACTATCCGTAGCAAAATATCAGACGAAAAGTGATTGACAGATAATGTCTTTTTCAGGCATGGCTTTTCAAACATTGACAGGGAAGCGTGGTTATCGGCTGTCCAGGATGTTCCCGGCGAGTCGGGATACCATGATTTCTGAGAAAAAGCTTTTTGGTGCAGACGATAAAATTCATAGCGTAAACAGTAGAAATATGCTATTCTAAACATGACGTGAGAGGAGCGCACAGATACCGGGAATGAAACACACAGTGAAAAAGCATTTGAAAATGAATGTTCTTGCAGCCCTGTTTGTGGTGACTGCTTTTTTACTGTGTTCCTGCGGCGGCAGCGATGTGAACGAGGAGCCGGATAAATATGTTCCGAAAGAAACGGCCGCCGAATCAGCCGCCGGCACGCAAGTCGCCGCGGCGGCGGTCGCAAGATCCTCACCCGCAGGCAGTACCGGCGGCTCCTGGACGCCGGAATTCCGAAATTCCGTCTTCGACAGCAGTGCTGCGGAGGGCAATGACGAGGTGCAGGTAGATATGTCTTCCGTGAACGAAGGCTATGTCGCCATCCACTGCCAGCCGACAGACACGAAGATCAAATTCCAGGTCATCAAGGATGATAACACCATCACCTATTCTGTCGTTACGGGCAAGGATCAGATCTTCCCGCTGCAGAGCGGCGATGGTCATTACATTTTCCGTGTCATGAAGAATATCACGGACAAGAAATACGCCGAGCTGTACAAATGCGAGGCGCAGGTGGCGATCGGTGATCCGTTCGACCCGTTCCTGCGGCCGAACCAGTACACGGATTATACGGAAAACTCGGAATGTGTGCAGTTTGCCGGCACGCTGGCGGAAGGTTCGGCGAGCAAGGCCGATTTCATCACCAGTGTTTATGAATATATCGCGGGTAGCGTGACCTACGATCAGGAAAAAGCGGCCACCGTCAAGTCCGGTTACCTGCCGGTCCCGGATGATACACTGACCACGAAGAAGGGCATCTGCTTCGACTACGCCAGCCTGGCGGCGGCGATGCTCCGCAGCCAGGGCATCCCCACCCAGATCATTTTCGGCTATGTCTCGCCGAATGATGTATATCATGCCTGGAACAAGTTCTATACCGAAGAAGGCGGCTGGCAGCTGGTGGAATTCTCGGTGACCGGCGGTGCGTGGAACCGCATCGATCTGACCTTCCACGCCGGCGGCGCGGGCAGCGAATTCATCGGCGACGGCAGCAATTACCTGGAGGCAAATGTTTTCTGACGGAAGCAGTTACCCGGAAACGAATGATTTCTGACGGCGGCATGCGGACCGCGGCCGTCCGGAACGTAAGATAAAACGGAGAAAAAATATGAGTGCAGACGCAAAGAAAATGCTTGGCTATGCGGAAATGGGCTCGTTCTTTGAGAACATGGCCATGATGCTGAGGGCCGGAATCACATCGAATGAAGCGGTGAGCCTGCTTCTGGAGGAGACGGAGAAGGAAAATGCGGTGCTTGTCGGCGCCCTTTCCTCCATGTCGGAGAAAATGTCGACCGGCTGGCCGCTGGGCGACGCCATGAAGGAATCCGGCGCATTTCCGGATTACGCCGTTGATATGGTTTCGGTGGCGGAATATACGGGAAAGCTGGAGGACACATTGTTCCATCTGAGCAGCTATTACCGGTCGGAGGATTCTATGCGGAAAACATTCACCTCCGCGGTGCGGTATCCGGTCATCCTGCTGTTCATGGTAATCGCGGTGCTGGCGGCCATGCTGAAGCTGGTGTTCCCGGCGTTTTACGGTGTATACAACAACCTGACCGGCAGCCTGTCCTCGTCCTCCTTCTGCTATATTGATGCTTCGTTTACGATCTGCAGGATTCTGCTTGTTGTCATGATCGTGATCGTTGTGATCCTCCTCATCGGCGTGCTGATGTGGAAGAACGGGAAGAAGGAAAGTGTGCAGGGAATCCTGACGAAGCTGCCTGTCTTCGCGGAACTGTTCGACGACCTGGATCTGTACCGGTTCACTTCGTGCTTTGACATGTTCATCTCCGGCGGCGAGATGCAGGATGAAGCGCTGAAAAAGAGCATGACAGTTGTGGAAACGAAGAAGGTGCGCGGGAAAGCGGAGCGTGTCCTGGCGCTGATGGAGGCCGGCGACAGTTTCTCGCAGGCTTCCTATAAAGAAAAACTGTACGATCCGGTCAACAACCGGATGCTGATCCCGGCGGAACGGAGCGGTATGCTGGATTCCATCCTGCAGAAGATCTTGGCGAATCTGAAGTCTAGCAGCGAAAGCCATGTCAGCCGGATCGCGAGCACGATGGAGCCGCTGCTGACGGGCGTGCTGATGATCGCCATCGGTCTGATGCTCATCAGCCTGATGATCCCGCTGATCGGCATCATGAATTCGATCGGCTGATCCGGGAGGTGCGGCAATGAAAAAGAAAAAGAGAGCCGCATGGACTGCAGGAGTATTGGCCTTGATCGCGGCAGCGATCGTGATCTGGGCGGTACCGTTTTCGGGGAGGGCCCGCGCAGACGAGCGCGAGGACAGTATCCGCTCGATCACCGAAACGGTGCAGAAAATGGCGCTGCAGTGCTATGTGATAGAGGGAGCTTATCCGGAAGGCTTGGAATATCTGCAGGAGAATTACGGGCTGACGGTAAATACGGAGGAATATCTGATCATCTATACACCTTACGCGGAGAATCTGCCGCCGGAGGTGCAGGTGATCTGGCGGGAAGAAGACAAATAATGCGCCGCAGCGGCACAGACGGGCCGGATGGCCGGGGGAAGATATGGCAAAGAGCAGAAAACTATTTTCAGATCTGATATCCGTGGTGCTGATCACCGTGCTTTTTCTGGTGATCCTGACACTGGTGGTATTTTCTGCGCTCACCTATCAGCGCTCGGTGGATATCCAGGACGGCAACAACAATACGAGAGCGGTGCTTTCTTATGTGACCACGGCGGTCAAGGCTTCCGAAGGCAGCCGGATCAGCCTGGAGGACAGGAATGGCATCCAGGTGCTGGTGATCGATGACGGCTCGACCGGCTATGAGCAGCAGATCTTTTTCCTCTCCGGACAGGTGATGGAGACCTATGCGAAAGCAGGCAGCAGTCCGGCGGCGGATGATGCGCTTGTGATCGGTACGGCGGAATCGTTTACAATGGAACTGGTGAAGGAGGATCTGCTGATGATCCGCACGGATCTCGGCACATCCTATGTGCATATAAAGGCGGCGATATGAACAGTAAAACGACAAGAAATCCGGTATTCATAGTGGAACTGCTCGGGCTGTTCGTGCTGATGGTGATGCTGACGGTCGTGATCACGGGCACCTTCATGTCCGCCAGGGCGCAGAGCCTGTATGCGAAGCATCTGACGGAGGCGGTCGGCCTGGCTTCGGATGTCGCGGAGGTCGGGATGGCGGCCGCGGACAGGGAGGAAGCATTTTCCCTGTTCGAAAAAATGGAGCAGACGGTAAGCGCGGATCCGGCGGCCGGTACCCTGGAGATGGATTTTACAGATAAGAGCGGAAAGGCGGACCGGTACACCGTGCAGATCGCGTGGAGCGAGGATGCTTCGGAAGCCGGTACTTTCAGCGAGAGCGATATCATGGTATATTATGGCGGAGAGGCGGAGCCTCTATACACCCTGCATGCAGGTTCGTACAGGAAGAGGTGAGCGGTATGGGCGGAAAGATCAGACTCGGACCGATCGCGGTATTCCTGACGATCATTGCGGCTGTGCTCGCGTCGCTTGCCATGCTGACGGTGGCGACATCGCGGGCGGATGCGAAACTGGCGGAACGGTATGCTTCCGTAACACAGCTGCGGTATGAACTGGAGGCGGATGGGAACCGCTTCGTGAAGGCGGCCGAAGAGTTCCGGGCCGGTGCGGCAGCAATGCCGGAAGGCAGTACGCAGACAGAAAACGGGCTTGCCTATACATTGGAAAAGGACGGCTATTCCCTGGAGATCGAGCTTACGGATAACGGCGCGGGTTATGATGTGACCGTGTGGAAGCTGCGGAAGCTCTGGGAAGAGGACGATCCGATGGAGGATCTGTGGCCGGGCATGTGACGGCCGGCGGCGGACGATTGAGAAGGATGCTTTTGGACGGGCGGCACTGCGGCCGTCCTGTGAGGGAAAGAAAATGACATTACATGAGATACTGAAGACAGCGGTCGAAAACGGTGCGTCCGATATCTTCCTGATCGCGGGACTTCCCGTGACGTACAAGATCAAGGGCGTGCAGCTGCGCGACGGGAACGGCTTTCTGAAGCCGGCGGACATCCTGCCGCTGATCGATGAGATCTATGAAAGCGGACACCGCGCGAAGACCAATTATGAGAATAATACGGACGATGACTTTTCATTTTCCATTTATGAACTGGGACGTTTCCGTGTGAATGTGTTCCGGCAGCGCGGCTCGGTGGCGGCCGTGATCCGTGTGATCCGGTTCGGCATTCCGGATCCGGCGACGCTTGGGATCCCCGAAAATGTGCTCTCGCTGGCGGACAACAAGACCGGGCTGGTGCTCGTGGCCGGTGCGGCGGGTTCGGGAAAATCCACTACGCTCGCCTGCATGATCGACCGGATCAACAAGAGCCGGGAATGCCATGTGATCACGATGGAAGACCCGATCGAGTACATTCATTCCCATAATAAGAGCATCGTGAGCCAGCGGGAGGTGTTCATCGATACGCCCGGTTATCTGGAATCGTTGCGTTCGGCGCTGCGTGAGAGCCCGGACGTGATCCTGCTGGGAGAGATGAGAGATTACGAAACGATCTCCGCGGCGATCACCGCTGCGGAAACGGGCGTGCTGCTTTTCAGTACGCTGCATACGAGCAGCGCAGCGAACACGATCAACAGAATCGTGGACGTATTTCCGGCGAACCAGCAGGTGCAGGTGCGCGGACAGCTGGCGCAGCTGATCCGCGGCGTGGTGTGCCAGCAGCTCGTGACCGACACGGAAGGGCATCTGATGCCGGTATTCGAAGTGCTGAAGACCAATCCGGCCGTCCAGAACATGATCCGCGAGGGAAAGCTGCATCAGCTGGATTCGGCGATGCAGGCGAATGCGGCGGACGGCATGACGACGATGGACCAGAGTCTGCTGGGGCTTTATCAGAAGAAACGGATCACCAGGGAGACGGCGCTTGCGGCGTGCTCCAATTATGAATTCATGAGCAGGCGGATTTGAGGAGGTTTTGCAATGGTTACGGTAGATGCATTGAAGGCACTCGGCGCGAATACGGAGGAAGGACTCGGCAGATGCCTGAATAACGAGGCGTTTTATCTGCGTCTGGTCGGGATGGCGCTGGCGGACGAGAAGTACGGAAAACTGCGGACGGCTGTCGAAGCCGGCGATCTCACCGCGGGGTTTGAATATGCCCATGCGCTGAAGGGCATGCTGGCGAATGTCGCGCTGACGAATCTGCTTACGCCGATCGCGGAGATGACAGAGGTGCTGCGGGCAAGAGAGCAGCGTGATTACAGCGGGTGGCTCGATCAGATGGATGAGGAACTTGCGAAGCTGAAGGCACTGTGATGCTGCAGAACATTTCTGCAGCGCACTAAAGCGCTGTCATCCTGAGCCTGCGAAGGATCTACGGTCTGAAACAGGCGGTTTTTGTAAAACAGGCTTGACAGATGTGCATGTTTTGATGATACTGTATGATTAACGCTCGCTGCACCTTCTGTTCAGCGGAAATGTATCCTGATTGCAAAGAATTTGAAATCAGGATACACGTAGAGGCTGAAAAACGGCTTGAGAGGCGGAAAAAGGTATCCCGATTTTGAAGGAACTAGAATTCTGGATACATGTAGAGGCTGAAAAACGGCTTGAGAGGCGGAAAATAGGATCCTGATTTGAAGGAACTAGAATTCGGGATACATATAGATGCTGAAAAGCCACTTGAAAGGCTGAAAATGGTATCCCGAATTAATAGAATTCAATTTCAGGATACAATTTTGAGCCACATTCCTTCCCAACGGCATCCGCCGCGGCATTCTTATAAGGTAGTTATGGATAGAACGATCCATACAATCAATATAGTTGGCAGTTATGGAGAAAAATATGGAAACAACAGAAAAGACCACACCGGTATCCCGCAATTTTATTGAGCAGGCCATCGACAAGGATCTGGCCGAGGGCGTCTACACCCACGTCATGACCAGATTCCCGCCGGAGCCGAACGGCTATCTGCACATCGGCCACGCCAAGTCCATCCTTCTGAACTACGGCCTGGCAAAGCAGTACGGCGGCAAGTTCAACCTGCGCTTCGATGACACGAATCCGACCAAGGAAAAGATCGAATTCGTCGAGTCCATCAAGGAAGATGTTGCCTGGC
>DFKM01000061.1 GCA_002373555.1 Lachnospiraceae bacterium UBA3645 | reverse complement strand
CCGTATGAGACGGAGGAAGGCTGTCTGTCCCTGACCGGCGTCCGCAAGACAACGCGGTATCAGAACATCGAAGTCGAATACTATGACAGCAGTTGGAAGAAGCGCCGCCAGAAGTATTCCGGGTGGACGGCACAGATCATCCAGCATGAGTGCGACCACCTTGCGGGGATCATCATATAAGGATCTGCCCGGAGAGGGCATTGTAATACGGACACTTCAGAGGGAAAATACATGAAAACGATCAAAGTTGTGGCGGCGGTGATCCGCAGAGGTGACCGGATCTTCGCGACGCAGCGCGGCTACGGTGACTATAAAGACTGGTGGGAATTCCCCGGCGGCAAGATCGAGGCCGGAGAGACGCCGGAGGAAGCATTGGTCAGGGAGATCCGCGAGGAACTGGATGCAGCCATTGCGGTGGAAGGATACATTATGACCGTGGAATATGATTATCCGGCGTTCCATCTGTCCATGGACTGCTATTGGTGCAGTCTGAAGGAAGAGCATCTGACGCTTCTGGAGCATGAAGCAGCCAGATGGCTGCCGCTGGATGATCTGCGTCAGGTAAACTGGCTGCCGGCGGATGTGCTGGTGATCGATGCAATCGAAAACGGGAAATGAGATTTTCCGAGCATGACTTGATGCCATTTCCAGGCGGGAAATGGCTGCCCCGGAGAGGTGCAATGGTGCTCATTAGTTCCTATGATCACATCTCCGGCTTTGTAAGTTACGGAACAAATCAGGCAAAATGTGCGGAAAGGAAGTCATGGACAGAGGAACTCGCCGCCTATTTTACTTCGGTGACGGAATACGCATGATGAGACGGATGGAGGATCCGGAAATCAGAGGAAGCATCTGCGTATGCTGCGGATATCTTTTTGCGAAGAATGAATCGAAAGAGGTGATGAAAAATGCTGGGAGCGATCGTTGGTGATATCGCTGGTTCTGTTTATGAATGGCACAATATTAAGACAAAGGATTTCCCGCTGTTCCGGGAGGACTGCCGTTTTACGGACGATACTGTCATGACCGTGGCGGTTGCGGAAGCACTGATGAACGGCGGGAAGCGGGACGATTTTATCGATGCCATGAAAAAATATGGCAGAATGTATCCGCAGGCAGGCTATGGCGGGAGATTCCGCATGTGGCTGCAGTCCGATGACCGTGCGCCGTACAACAGTTATGGAAACGGTTCGGCGATGCGTGTCTCCCCCTGCGCCTGGGTGATGGATCTCGGTTACTGTGCGAGGACGGGATGCTGGCCGACTTACGGACGGAAGGAAGCGGAACTGTCTGCCGAAGTGACGCATAATCATCCCGAGGGGATCCGGGGTGCGCTGGCGATCACGGATGCGATCTTTCTGGCCCGCTATTATTTCAAGGGGTACGGCAGTGAATATGAAACGCCTGCGCAGGATCCTGCAGAATTTAAAAAGCACATAAAGGAGCATATTGAACAGGAATACGGCTATGATCTTTCCTTCACACTGGATGAAATCCGGCCGTCGTACCAGTTCAGTGCTTCCTGTCAGGATACCGTGCCGCAGGCCATCGTGGCTTTTCTGGAAAGCACGGATTTTGAAGATGCCATACGGAATGCGATCTCGCTCGGCGGAGACAGCGATACGATCGCGGCGATGGCCGGAAGCATAGCCGAGGCGGCGTACGGCATTCCGGAATGGATCAAGAAGAAGGCGGTCTCTTATCTGGATGATCCGTTGAAGGATGTGCTCAGGAGATGGAGGAAGTTCGTGCCGAAATACTGAACGAACCAAACGCCGGATCGCGGATAAGATGAAAACTCACATCAGGAAAGCACCTGCCAAAAGACCAAAACCGTTCTGAAGAGCCCTTTCAGTCCCTCCGAAACTTGATAATCATCATGAAGAAGTATTAGAATGAACTTGCAGTATCGTACATTTTCACGGTTCGGCAGAATATTAAAAGAGTTCCCGACACGTCAGATAGTGCCGGATTGAAAGGATGAATAATCTGATGGCTGATAGTAATCAATCATTATTTCGCAAGAAAGCGATGGAGTGAATTTCTTCGCCTGAAGATCTGACGAGCTATCTGCGCGTGACAAGTCCCGGTATGTGGATCATTATGGCAGCAGTCATTGCACTGCTGGCAGGGGTATTCGCATGGTCTGCAGTGGGCACACTGGAAACGACCGTGGATGCATCTGCCATTGTGCAGGACCACACGGCCCGGATCGCTGCGACCGGTCAGGGCGCGGTCGAACTGAAGGCGGGGATGCCGCTGCGGATTGCCTCGCAGGAGTTCGTGATCACATCTGTGGACTATGATGAGTATGGCAGGGCTGCAGCACAGGCTGAGGTGTCCCTGCCGGACGGCAGTTATGATGCGACCATCGTTCTTATCCCTGTGCCTTCCGAAAATTTCCATCCGGATGGCAAGCGGCGGAGTACCATTGATTTCGCGCGCAGGCGTCTGGTCGGTGCAGGGGCTGCAGTGGCCTTTGTCATGCTGGCAACCGCGATTTCCTATCTGTTCGGTATCGTCAACTCCGTTACCTCACGAATCTTTCTGGACAGACTGCTTACCGGGCGGAATCCAGTCCCGCCTGATGCTCAACAGTTCCATTGCCGGAACGCTGGTGAATACTTTCGCGCCGCTGCTGCTCAACTCTGCCATGATGGTGTTTTATCTGGTGCTGATGCTGCGGCAAAGCCCGTTTCTGACACTGATCGGTATTTCTACGCTGATCCTGAATGCCGTGCTGTCCTGCTTGTCGGGCCTCCGGGC
>DFKM01000129.1 GCA_002373555.1 Lachnospiraceae bacterium UBA3645 | reverse complement strand
GCTGCTTTCGGATGTTTTTCTGCAAAACTGCCCATATTAACCCCTTCTTTTTATTTGATTGATTTTGCCTTTTTCTGTACCTTGCTCTGACGGAAGAAACCGCCGATCAGCCCGCCGAGTCCCTTGAAGAAGGCGATCGCGTGGCCGTTGATGATCGTAACGATCGATTCGCACATTTCCTGGCTGACCATGCCGCCGGCCATCTTGCCGATCGCCCGGAAAGGCAT
Source organism: Lachnospiraceae bacterium UBA3645 (assembly GCA_002373555.1). Classification (GTDB taxonomy): domain Bacteria; phylum Bacillota; class Clostridia; order Lachnospirales; family Lachnospiraceae; genus UBA3305. The sequence continues at coordinate 3,112 of DFKM01000129.1, read as the reverse complement.
GTTCGTGATGAAGATGATATTCAGATCCGGCTTGCCCTTGGCCATACTCTTGTCCAGGATTCCCTGCAGCACTTTGCCGACCAGTCTGGCCTTCAGGCTCTTCGCATAGTAGAGCTGTGCGATGGCATCGTTCATGCGCAGTCTGCCTGTCCAGCTGCCGTCCGGGATCGCGTGTCCGAGAAGCTTTGTGAACTCTGCATCGGAAACAGCGGTGATATTGCCGGATGCATAGCTGGGAAGCTCGGAAATACCGAGCGGAAGCGGCGCCTCCGTCCCCTGGACTTCGACTTCCGCACAAAGCCTGATATCCGCTACACTTGCGCCTACCATGATATTGTACTTTCCGCCGTCGATTTCGAACCTGTCGGTCTTTGTGTTGAAATAACGGAACGCCTTGTCATCCAGCGGAATGACGACTTTCTGGCTCTCGCCGGCTTTCAGGAAGACCTTTCTGAAGCCTTTCAGTTCCTTCGCGGGACGGTATACCTTCGGAGCGACAGCAGATACATAGACCTGCGCCACCTCGGCGCCGTCACGGCTTCCGGTATTGGTCAGGGTAAAGGAGACTTCTTTGTCCGTTGCGGTTATATCGCTGTATTCGAAGGTCGTATAGGAAAGACCGAAGCCGAACGGGAACAGGACGGGCTTGTTCACTGTCTCATAGTAACGGTATCCGACATAGAGACCTTCTCTGTACTCCACGCTGCGTTCCTTTGCCGGGAAGTAAGGCTTGGAGGAAACGTCGTCATAGGAGAGCGGATAGCTCTCGGAAAGCTTTCCGGAAGGATTCACGTCGCCCATGATGACTCTGAGAACAGCAGCGGCGCCGGCCTGGCCGCACAGATAACCGTGCACCATTGCCTTGCAGGATTTGATCCAGGGCATCTCGACCGCGGAACCGGCGGACATGACGATCACGATGTTCTGATTGACGGCAGCAACGGCCTTCAGGAGAGAGACCTGGCTGGCCGGCAGTTTCATGTGCTGACGGTCCAGACCTTCGGATTCGGAAATTTCATCGAGACCGAGATAGAGCAGGATGACATCCGCTTTCTTCGCAAGATCGACGGCGGCTGCTTCCATGGCAGGATCCTTGTCGCCGACACGGGGATAGCCTTTCTCAAAACCAACGACTTCCAGCGGGAAATTCCTGATCACGTCCATCGCGGAATCCAGCTTGGTGGGATTGACGACGGAGGAACCGGCACCCTGATAGCGGGGCGTCTCGGCGAAATCGCCGATCACGGCAACGCGGGTTCCTTCTGCCAGCGGAAGAAGGTCCTCTTCATTCCGGAGGAGAACGATGCTCTGCTCACTGGCTTTTCTGGCCGCGGCGTGATGCATCTCAATATCGAACGCTTTGCCTTTGTACGGCTGTACGGCCTTATCCACAGCCAGGACGACATCCAGAAGTTCATCTACGCGGCGGTCGACCATGGCTTCGTCGATCTTTCCTTCCTTGACGGCTTTAATCAGCTGCTCGGCGGAATCGCCGCCGGTGGTCGGCATCTCCAGATGGGAGCCGGCTCTGACACCGTCCACAAAATTGTTTCCGGCGCCCCAGTCGGAAACGACGAATCCGTCAAATCCCCACTGGTCTCTTAAGATCTCCTGCAGCAGATGCTCGTTCTCATTTGCATAGACACTATTGACTTCATTATAGGAGGACATGATGCTCTTCGGATGAGATTCCGTGACGGCGATCTCAAAGCCGGTCAGGTAGATCTCCCGAAGCGTTCTCTCGTCTACGACGGAGTTGGATGCCTGACGGCGAAGCTCGGAGTTGTTCGCTGCGAAATGCTTCGGACAGGCGGAAATGCCGTTTTCCTGCATGCCGCGGATGTAGCCGGCAGCCATTTTTCCGGCAAGATAGGGGTCTTCGGAGAAATACTCAAAGTTACGTCCGCAGAGCGGGCTTCTCTTGATGTTGAGGCCGGGTCCTAAAAGAACGGCGACATCCTGGCAGGCTGCTTCCTCGCCCAGATTTCTTCCGATCTCTTCGCCGAGCGCGGGATCCCAGGAATTGGCGATCGTTGCAGCTGTCGGGAAGCAGGTCGCCGGAAGCGATCCGCCGAGGCCGAGCTGGTCGCCGGCGCCTTCCTGCTTGCGGATGCCGTGCGGGCCGTCAGACAGGTTGATGCTGGGAACGCCCTTCTTCTCCACACTGTAGGTGGACCAGAAATCGCGGCCGGAGAGCAGGTAGCATTTTTCATCCAGAGAAAGCTTTGAAATAATGTCCTGATGCTTCATGTTTCCTCCTTGTTCTATGTATATAATGAATGATTTTTAGGATTCCTTTACAGCAGCTGATATATATGGATCACGATATGGATCGTGCGGTTTTCATCTTCATTAATTATGGTTGAACGCATCCTGCAGTACAGACGCGGTGGGTCCTTCGGTGCTTCGCACCTCAGGATGACAGCGGGAGAGTTATATACTGTCGGACTCCGGCGCTTTGCGACGCAGGATGACAGCATGGAACGGTTTACAATGCTGGTTCATGGCGCTTTGCGCTCCGGCAGGAAAGGTCCGATAAGCCGCCGTGCTGCACCATGGGGAGAGCACGGCGGCGGTTCACTGTTTATACAGTATTCTCAGCAGACTGCCATCGGATCAGGCAGCTTTCTTTTTCTTCTTCCACATCCAGAAGAACAGAGCCTCAAGAGCTACCAGGCAGATGCAGACCGGAACGTCGATCTTGGTCAGCAGCTCCTTCAGAGCGTTGGATCCTGCGGTCGCGGGATCGGTATCACCGGCATAGAATCCGGAATTGACGACGGTGTACATGATGTTCTTGCAGGCCTGGCGCATGGCAAGTGTTGCGGTAGCGCTGGTGTCTGTGAGCTGGTTCGAAGGCGCGGATGCAAATCCGAGCATCAGATCGTTGCCGTTCCTGATGCAGTGATCGGTGATCTGATAACCGTAGGAGCCGTTGTAGTCCGTCTCGACCATTCCGACAAATCCCCACTCACCGCGCAGAACGTTGTTCAGCAGGTTCGGGTTGGCGCAGGAAGGAACGGTTCCGATGAAGTTGAAGGAGGACATCGCCGCGATGGGTGTGCCTTCATAGTTCTTTACGCCGATCTCGAAGGGCTTCAGATAGATCTCG
>DFKM01000212.1 GCA_002373555.1 Lachnospiraceae bacterium UBA3645 | reverse complement strand
TCGTTGTCTGCAAGCCCGAGGATTCTCCTTACTGGTTCGACCAGCTCTGGCAGAATACGGTCGATCTGTTCCGCTCCATGGATATCCCGGTCCGTACGCTGGAGTGCTGCTCCGGAGACCTTGCGGATCTGAAGGTGAAATCCGTGGACGTGGAGGCATGGTCTCCCCGCCAGCAGAAATACTTCGAGGTCGGCAGCTGCTCGAATCTGGGCGATGCCCAGGCACGGAGACTGCGCATCCGCGTGACCTCTCCGGAAGGAAAGAAGTATTTCGCACATACGCTCAACAATACCGTGGTCGCGCCGCCCAGAATGCTGATCGCCTTCCTGGAGAATCATCTGCAGGCGGACGGTTCCGTGACGATCCCCGAAGTCCTTCGTCCTTACATGGGCGGAAAGAGCGAGCTCAGGCCCGGAAAATAAAAATTTCAGACCGCTATTTGAGGGCAGCCGTCCGGCTGCCCTTTTTGTCTTCTGCAGCGGGACGAATCGTGTCAAATCTCCGGACGCCGCGTCCCGTATTTCTTGACACTTTAGATAACGGATTGTAAAATGAAGAATACGGATTTTGAAGGATAGATCTGATCTGAGCCTGGAAAAGGAGTATGTTCAGATGAAAAAAATGATCAGGATGACGGCTGCGCTGCTGCTTCTGTCGGGTATTCTTTCCGTGCAGACCGGCCCGGTCTATGCAGCGGAAGGCGCTGATCCGCAGACAACTGCTGCGGAAACCGAAACTGCGGTGGAGAAAAAGACCGGCTGGGTAAAAGAAGACGGGAAGCTTTTCTATTATGACAGCGACGGAAAGCGCTTTGAAAAGAAAGGATTTCAGACGATCGGCGGGAAGAAGTATTATTTCCGAAAAGATCATTCCGCGGCTGCAGGTTTCACGAAGATCAAAAAGAAATATTATCTTTTCAGCAAAAAAGGCGTGCTCGTCACCAAAGACAAAAAGGTTGACAAAGTAAAATATTTCATCACGGAAAAGAATACCGTCGAGGCTTATCAGAAAGGCAGCAAATACTACTATCCTTCGGGAAAAAAGATGTCGAAGCTCGATGCCTATGACTATGATACCTATCAGACGGCCAGAAAGATCGCTGCGGATATTACCACACCGAAGATGAGCAAGGCAGCCAAGCTGAAGACAGTCTTCAAATGGGTGATGAAGAAGTCCTATATTACCAAGAGAAAGTTCACCACCAGGCCCGGCTGGATCCCGCTTTATGCGAACGATCATTTCCACGGCAGAGGGAGCACCTGTCAGGGAGACGCAGCAGCATTTGCCTATCTGGCAAAGGCGGTCGGCTATAAGAAAGTCTATGTCTGCATGGATTCGCCCAGACCCGGCGGACATGCCTGGACGGAGATCAACGGGAAGGCTTATGATCCGCTGTTCGCGCAGAACAGAGGTTTTTACAAGCATTATGCCGTTTCCTACGGCAAGGTATTCAGACTGAGACCTAAAGTACATATCAAAATGTCATGACGGGAAATCCATGATAACAAGATCCTTATGAGCGGGAGGGAGCCTGTAATGAAAAAAGCCGGAAGAATACTGATCACTTTTGCTGCCGTAGTGCTGATGGCTGTATCTGTAAAGACAGTCCGTGCAGCCGAAACCGAAACGACAGCCGAGACCGCGGCGGAAACCCGGCCGGTCTATCGGAACGAGTTCGTGAAGCAGGACGGTGCGTATTATTACTATCAGGGAAACGGTAAGAAATACACCAGGGCCGGTTTCAAAAAGATTGACGGAAAGTACTATTATTTCCAGAAGAGCGGAAAGCTCTGGGCACAGACGGGACTGAAAAAGATCAAAGGCGCGACGTACTGCTTTACGAAGAAGCATTATATCGTGACGAATGCCGCAGCGAAGACAAAAGGTGTTCTGCATGTCTACGGGAAGACCGGAAAGATGCTGAAGAACAAGCTTCCCTTTAAGCTTGACGGAAAATATTACCGGATCGACAAGAAGGGTGTGGCGGAAAAGATCTCTGCCACGCAGGCGGAGGCCAGCAGGCTCACCTGGATCTTTATCAACAAGTATACGAACAAAAAGGACAGCAATGCAGTCAAATTCCGCAAGTGCTTCAACAGGATGGAATCGGCCGATTACCGGCCCGGCTACATTAAGCGCAGCGCGCTGAGCGGAAAGGACTGGCCGTATAAGATCGTGATCAAGGTGCTGCGCAACAGGAACCGCTGGACGCACAACTGTTACGGCTTCGCCTGCACGATCGCATCGCTGGCAAAGGAACTGGGCTATGCGCCTTATGTATGCGTGCTGAAGCAGGATCATGCCGTTGTGCAGATCAAGGGCAAATATTACGACAACATGGGTGCGCGATTCGGCGCTTCCAGTCCGGCCATCAAAGGGTTCAAGATCTATAAAAAATATAAATTCTAAGGGGAGATGACGATGAAAAACAAACTGGTGATGCTGCTCCTTCTCGCTGCGCTTACTGTATGTGCCGTGCCGGTCATGGCGGAAACAGGCGCTGCGGACGAGACGGCATCCGGGACAGAAGTGAAGGAAGGCTGGGACGGATCGTGCTATTATGTGAACGGCACGATGCTGACATCCGTTCTGCAGAAGATCGACGGCGCTACTTATTATTTCGGCAAGGACGGCAAAGCGGTCGTCAATACGCTGCAGACAGTCAGGAAGAAAAAGTATTATTTCGGAAAAGACGGTAAGGCGCTGACAAGCAAGTTCAAGAAGGTGAGGGACGGAAAGAAGAAATATACCTTCTATTTCGGAAAAGACGGCGCGGCCTATACTGCAAAGAAGGATAAATATGCCGTGACGATGAAGGCCTTTAAGATCGGCAAAAAATATTACGGGTTTGATGAGAGTGCGCATATGGTCACCGGCCTCTGGGTCGTGAACGGAACCTCCAAAGACAAGGTGTATTTATTTGGGAAAAACGGCGTCTGCAATACAAAGATCTCTAAGAAACTCACGAAGCTTGCGAAGATGGGCAAAAAATCCAAGACCATGTACAAGGACGTGCTGAAGAATTTCGGAAAGCCGAAGAAGATCCGCAAGTCGGACGGCTGCAATGCATTCGCCGGCGGAAAAGAGAAGGATTACAAGGATTTCAACTTCCTGTATCCGCATATGGAAGTCAGCATTTCCCTGTATCAGAAGACCGGCGTTTACAGAATGAACGGTGTCTATACCTACGACGAGTAACGGTAAAGGAGAGATTATGAAAAAGAGACTGACAGCGCTTCTGCTTGCGTGCATCATGGCATTTTCCGCTGTTCCCGCAGCCTATGCTGCCGAAAACGGTGCCGCGGCGGAGGAGCAGAAAGAAGGCTGGGACGGAGACGCCTATTATAAGGATGGAACAGCGGCAGACGGTCTGCAGGAGATCGACGGCGCAGAATATTATTTTAAAGACGGCAAGGTCGTTAAAAACCAGATCGTTTACCAGATCGGAAAGAACTACTATTCCGTAAACAAAAAAGGCGTACTGAAGCAGTATGAGGATGTGGAAGAACAGGCGGCTGCGCGTCTCAGATCGCTTTATAAGAAGAACATCCCCACACTTAGCGCGAAGAAAACGGAAAAGCTGTTTAAAAAAGCATTCCTGTGGTGCGCGAATTCCTGCGTCGGAAAGAACTATAAGGGCGTCGCGAAGGTAAAGAACTATAAGAAGTATGCCGTCACCGGCTTTGCCACCAGAAAGGGAGACTGCAAGACCCAGGCTTCCATGCTCGCGGTCATGGCGGGGATCCTCGGTTATAAGAAAGTGAAGTTCGTACACGGCTATGTTCCTACAGCTGTGAACAGCAAGGGAAAATATACCGCTTTCCGCACCCATGCGTGGATCACGCTGAAGATGGGAAAGAAGACTTATGTCTGCGATCCGAGCTTCAATACCTCCACGGATGCGAAGAAATTAAAGAAGAAAAACAAATACGTAGGATACAAGTTCCGCTACGGCGCGAAGAATACCTATGCCTATCACAGTGCGAAAAAGAAACTGATCAGGAAATAAAGGAAACCGGAAATGAAGAAGATAAGAAACACGATCATTACAGTGCTGGCTCTTTCCCTGGTTCTGGGAGGGTGCAGCGGAACAGGCAGCGGCGCGGCTGAGACGACGGCGGCACAGACGACGGCAGCAGTGACCGAGGCACAGACCGAGGCAGCTGAGACGGAAGCGCCTGCTGAGACGGAAGCAGCGGAAACGACAGCCGCAGCGGAGGAGACTGCAGCTGCAGCGGAAGAGACCACTGTGGCGGAGGAAACAACAGTCGCAGTGGAGGAATCAACAGCTGCCGCAGCGGAAGAGACCACAGCAGCAGCTGCGGAAACACAGGCGGCCGAGGGCAAGACCATGTATTCCACCTGGGGCCTTGCGATGCGGAAAGAAGCGAGCAAGGATTCCGAGAAAGTCGGCTCCATTCCCGTCAATTCGGAGCTTACCGTCTTCAATACAGACGGCGAATATTACGAAGTCGAATTTGATGGCGTGCGCGGATATGCGCTCGGCAAATACCTGACGGAGGATGCCGAAGAGGCCAAAGCGGCTTACGAGGAATCCGTTGCGCAGGAGAAGGCGGAGAAGAAGAGCTCCTCGGGAAGCAGCAGCAAATCCTCCGGCAAATCGACGAAGAAGAAATCTGCGGATAAAAAGAAGAAGAACGACAAGGAATGCCTGAACGGAGGCATCCTGAACTGATCATACTGATCATGATACAGTAAGAAGGCTGTCACACATCAGGCGACGGCCTTTTTACTGTATACTGCGCTTTTGACATAACGTACCGAACGAACCCGGAGGGATCCCGATGTCGCTTGTTTCCAATACATTTCTGCTGTTCGTGCTGCTGGCACTGATCGTTTACTATATCGTGCCGAAGCGTTTTCAATGGATCGTACTGCTGCTGTTCAGCTACGTATATTATATGTGGGGCGGGCCGAAGTATGTATTCTATATCCTGTTCTCGACGGTCGCCGTGTATTGCTTCGGAAGGCTGATCGCACATCTTGAAGAGACGGGGGCATCGAAGAAAACGCTGAAGCTTACGGTGGCGGCCGGCCTGATCGTCAATCTCGGCATGCTCGGGATCGTCAAGTATTCCGCACCGTTTACAGCGCTCGTGAATTCCGTTACGGGAACGCAGCATGCGGGCCTGAACCTGGTCTTTCCGCTCGGCATCTCGTTCTACACGTTTCAGTCCTCCGGCTATCTGCTGGATGTGTACTGGGACCGTGTAAAGGCCGAGAAGAACATCTTTAAATTCGCGCTGTTCGTTTCCTTCTTCCCGCAGCTTCTGCAGGGACCGATCGGAAAATTCGGAAAGCTGCATCACCAGTTCTTCGAAGAGCATGAGATTGTTACAGAGAATTTCAAATACGGAATGTACCGGATCCTGACCGGTTTCGCGAAGAAGATGATCATCGCCGACTGGGCCGGCGTGTTCGCGGACGCGATCTGGGCGGATATGGACCTGTACAACGGCATCGCGCTGTTCGGCCTGCTGTTCTACGGCATCCAGCTGTATGCGGATTTCTCGGGTGCGATGGATGTGGTCATCGGCACGGCGAGACTGTTCGGGATCGAGCTGGATGAGAACTTCCGGCGGCCGTATCTGGCGACATCCATGGCGGATTTCTGGAAACGGTGGCATATCACGCTGGGCGACTGGATGATGAACTATGTGTTCTATCCGATCTCGCTTTCCAAATGGATGATGGGCTTTGCAAAGCATACGAAGAAGATCTTCGGGCGGCGGATGGGCCGCGTGATCCCGATCGCGCTGGCGGATATCATCGTATTCTTCTTCGTGGGTATCTGGCACGGCGCGAGCTGGAAGTATGTCGTGTACGGATTCCTGAACGGCGGCATCATCGCGTTTTCCGAGCTTCTGACCTACAAATACAGGGACTGGAAAAAGGCGCTGCACATCACTGGGAAGGAGACCTGGTGGCATGTGTTCATGATCGTGCGGACGTTTATCATCGTCAATCTCCGGTGGTTCTTCGACCGTTCGGATACGGTGGGGGAAGCGTGCTATATGATCCGGTGTGCGTGTACGCATTTTGATCCGGCACAGCTTCTGCAGATCCCGGCGGGAAGCGCGGGCACGGCGTTCGTGCCGTATGCGCTGCTGATTATTGCCATCGGAAGCATCATCATGGTGGTCCTGGGAACGATGCAGGAAATGGGAAAAGAGCCTTACGAGAAGGTGAAGGCGCTGCCGGATTTCGGCGTGTTTGCGGTTTATGTGTTGTTGTTTGTGCTGATCGGTTTCCTGGGATCGACGGCGGCACCGAGAGGGTTCATCTATGCGCAGTTCTAAGATACTCTTAAAAACTGGAATAATGATCGCTGTGCTGGTGTGCATCCTGCTTGTGCTGGATTTTGCACTGTATCCGTGCACGTTTATGCGGAATGATATCCATGCGGTGGCGAACAATACGTATGATGATGTTTATATGGGGACGTCGCACGGGAAGATGAATATTGATCCGTCGGTGATCCGGGAGGATTCCGGCCGGACGGGGCACAATATCTGTGTGGGCGGCGAGTACAGTATCGATACTTATTATATGATTCAGATGATGGTGGAACGCGGGCACAAGCCGGCGCGGATCGTCTATGAGCTTTCGCCGGGATATTATGTGCGGGAGAAGGAGGAAGGCAACAACTATCTCCTGTTCTATCATGAGTTCCCGATGGGCAGAACGAAACTTGCGTATTTCGCGGATGCGGTGGCGAAGTGCAATTTCCGGATGCTGTTCTTCCCGTGGTATGAATATCCGCTTTCGTATGAGCTGGAGCATCTGTCTGAGACTGTCAGCAAGAAGCTGGCCGGGGATTACAGCGCGAATGGATTTGCGACGGAGACGCAGGAGTATCACGAGGACGGATTCATCGAGCGGTATCCGGTGGATCCTTCGGAATTTGACTGGGATACGGTAGAGGAGATGTATCCGGAGGATCTTGTGCCGGAGAACATCGAGTATCTGCGGAAGATCATCGAATATTGTCAGGAACAGGGGATCGAATTTGTGTCGATCGTGACGCCGCTGCAGGAGGATGTGCTTGCGGAGTTTTCGGAAGGCTACGAGGCGCTGGATGCATACTTTGCGGAACTGATGGCGGAATACGATGTGCCGTATATCAACTTCAATAAGGATCCTTACTATGGGGTAACGGCGCATGATCCGGAATCGTTTACGGATCTGGACGGACATATGAACGGGGATGCGGCGAGGGCGTTTTCGCGGACGCTGTCGCAGGTGCTGAACGGGGACGGAACGGTGCCGGAAGAGGCTGTTCCGGATGCTGAAGATGAGTTCGAGACAGAGGCTGAGGAACCGGAACTGCTTGGATAAGCGGTTCTTTGCAAGTGCTTCAAAGTGACGCTTCAGCGGTAAGATCCTCCCTACTCCATTTGACGGATGACAGCCGTGCCGGTATGCTGATACCGGGAACTGTTGAGCGGAGAGCGACAGCTTCGGGCGAAACTGCCTCCCATTTTTCAACACGCTTTATTCGTTGAAAAATTGGTGTGCATATGTTTCGTCCCGTAAGCGAAGCAATCGGAGCGACCCCTGTTTC
>DFKM01000112.1 GCA_002373555.1 Lachnospiraceae bacterium UBA3645 | reverse complement strand
ATTATCCAAATCAGGTTCCGGGTCGGTGCACTGACAGCACCCTCTCAGCCTGCTTTCACAAGCTCCCCTCTGTACTTTGGTTATTATAGTCTTACAAACAGATCGTGTCAACCGGAATCTGTTATCCTCTCTCGGCAAGTTCCTTCGCGATCTCCTCCCATGTCACGCCCATTTTCGACATCATGACCATGGTGTGATACAGAAGATCGGATACCTCATAGACCATTTCCTCTTTCGCGTCATTCTTCGCCGCGATCACGACTTCCGTCGCTTCCTCCCCGATCTTCTTGCAGATCTTATCCGTCCCCTTGTCGAACAGATAATTCGTATAAGAGCCTTCCTTCGGATGCAGCTTCCGGTCTTCGATCACCGCATACACTTCGTTCAGGACATCGGAAATGCCGCGTTCGCGGAATTCATCCGGCACGATGTCTCTGTAAAAACAAGTGTAGTTCCCGGTATGACAGGCCGGGCCGGCCGGCAGCACCTGTGCCAGCAGCGTATCGTTATCGCAGTCGATCTGCAGGGATCGCAGATACTGATAATTGCCGGATGTTTCCCCCTTCACCCAGAGTTCACTGCGGCTCCTCGACCAGTAAGTCATGATGCCGGTGCTGATCGTGGCATCAAAAGCCTCTTCATTCTGGTAGGCGACCATCAGGACAGCTTTCGTACCTGCATCCTGAACGACGACCGGGATCAGACCACTTTCATTCGTTTTCAGATCCGCCCAGGAAAAGGCCGGCTTCGGCGCTTCGTAATCCTCGGCATGGCGAAGAAGTCTTTCCGCACCGAAACGGGCAGCTGCCTCCGCATATAATTCCTCCGGCACATTTTCCATGACAACGTATGTTGCGCCAGCGTAAAAATACTTTTTCACATCCTCCAACCGCTTAATCATTCCTTTCACAAGAATAACCGAAGGTACGGAAGCCTTCAGCATTTTAAGCGCGGTGATGGAACGCTCGCGCGCAGCATCCTCCTCCGCCGGATCGACTGCAAGGATCACACGGGCTGTTTTTTCACCAAGATCATCCGGCAGTACCGGAAGACAAACTTCTTTATATCCAGTCATAACTATTATTCCTCAATCCTATCTTCTTCCGAAATCAGCTGACAGCTTCAGCCAAAAAGCTCTGCCGGGAACTGTTCACCCCGTGCCCTGTTTCCGGCAGAGCTTTTTGGCTGGAGCGTCACTTTTCTCCACTCTCTGTTCACCCCGTGCCCTGTTTCCGGCAGGATTATTTGGCTGAAGCGTCACTATTTCTATCCTCCCTACAGCACCGCTTTGATCTTCCTGATCAACGGCTTGATCTCCCGCTCCTTCATCTTCATCGACACCTGGTTCACCACCATGCGCGCCGAAAGCGGGATGACCGTCTCCAGCACATCCAGTCCGTTCTCATGCAGTGTGCTTCCGGTCTCCACAATATCGACGATCACATCCGCCAGGCCGACAAGCGGCGCCAGTTCCACCGAACCGTTCAGCTTGATGATCTCGACGGTCTGGAATTTCCTGTTGTGGAAATAATCCTTCGCGATCACCGGGTATTTCGTCGCCACGCGGATCTGCTGGTTGTTTGCAAGCTTTCCCGCATCCTCCGGTCTGCCGCAGACGCACATCCGGCATTTTCCGAAGCCAAGATCCAGGACTTCGTAAAGATCCCGGTTCTCTTCCAGCAGTGTATCTCTCCCGACAACACCGATATCCGCTGCGCCGTACTCAACATACGTCGGCACATCCGACGGTTTGGAAAGGAATACATTGATGCCGGCTTCTTCGTTCGTAAAGATCAGTTTCCTTGTATCCTTATCTGTAAGCTCGGGGATCATGATTCCGCAGCGGGAGAGCAGCGCATTCGTCTCCCGTGCCAGTCTTCCCTTCGCGAGCGCTATTGTTATCATTTTCCGATTCCTCCGGTATTCATGGCTCAGACTTTTTCATGGATGATCTCATCGGTGCCTGCATGCAGGACATAGATCTGGTGCACATTTCTGAGCGCGGCTTCATCGTGTTTGCTGTAATCAATGCTGACCGCTCTCTGCAGCAGAACATTGTTTCCGGCATTTCTGAGCTGCTTTGCAAGCAGGATCGCTTCTTCCGAGCGTTCATCATCGAAGACGATCATCCTGGCCGAATTGCCGCTCAAAATATAAGTATCGGAAGCCGCCACCGCCTGCATCAGAACGTCCACAGACATACCGAAGCCGACGGCCGGGACAGATCTGCCGAACTGTGCGAGCAGTCCGTCATATCTTCCGCCGCTGGCGACAGGCTCACCGGCGCCGTCCGCGTAGGCCCTGAAGATCATGCCGGTATAATAATCCATGCGGCCGATCATGCCCATATCCAGCCGGATCCTGTCCGTGATGCCGAAGCACTCTGCCGCACGCAGGATATCCTGCAGTCTCCCGATCGCCGCGTGGGTATCTTCATTGACATCATATTTACCGGCGCACGAGAGCACCTCTGCGGGATCGCCGTAAAGCTCTGCCAGTTCGGCAAGCCCTTCCGCGATCTTTTCATCGATACCATATTCCGCAAGCACTTCCGTCAGGCGGTAAAAATTCTTCTTTGAGAGCAGCCGTTTGATCTTTGCTTTCTGCTCTTCCGAGAGATCCACCTCCGAGAGCAGCCCCCGGAAGAACCGGACGTCGCCGACATCGATGATATAGTCATGAACGCCGGCTTTTTCGAACAAGGCGGCCGCCATATCCAGCATTTCCGCATCGGAATAACAGCTGTCATCGCCGGAAAGCTCCGCGCCGGCCTGCATTTCTTCTCTGAGTTTCCCCCTGTGTCCGGTGGAATTCACATAGGTATTGCCCATGTAGGAAAGCCTGACAGGGACCGGCGAATCATTGAAGTACTTCGCCGCGCAGCGTGCCATAGCCGGCGTAAAGTCCGGGCGCAGGACCAGCGTCTCACCGTCATTGTCGTAGAATTTGAACATATTTCTGGATGAAACGGAGCCCCGCTCGGCATTGAATATATCAAAATACTCGAAAACGGGCGTCACCACTTCGGTGTAGCCGCGGCTCTCGAATACCTTTCGCAGTCTGTCACAGATCATGGCTCTGTCGGAGAGTTCCTGCCCGTGATAATCCCTTACGCCGTCCGGCGTATGCAGTAAAGATAACATGGTTCCTCCAAATGGTACTTTAGCATGGTAACGTGCTAATACGATAAAGTGCGTTGCCTATGAGTATAGCAGATGTCCGGCGATTGTCAAGTCTCATTCCCTGCTTTCGAGATCCTTTGCGATCTGCGGCAGGAAATGCAGCGCCAGTCCGCCCTGCCCGTCGATCTCATAACTTTTGTCGATCTCGTTGTATGTAAAGCTCTTGCGGCCGCCTTCCTCCCTGCGTCTGATGAACCTGTCGATGTCCTTAAACGGGATATAGAAGGCTTCATCCTTGTGTGTCATCAGAAGGATGATGAAGGAAATGCCGCCCTGCTCTTCGAATTCCTTCATGAACTTATACTGATGCTCATGGATATTATGGAGCGGAATGGTATCAACTGCGCATTCCTTCGCATCAAAGCAGACCGGCACGCCCTGGACCAGGCCGATGTAATCGACGGTACTCTTCTGGTCAAAATAGGCAAGCGTTATCTGCCGGTTCTCCTTATCCATGTTGATCGGTTTGATGGGGGTGGGGATCTTCTGAATGAGCGCCAGATGTTTCTCCCGGTACATTTCGATCGAGGCATTGATCATGGTCTCGAGCGTGGAGCCCCGCAGGCCCCGGGTATTCCATGTCGACATAGGGAACTACCTTCTTCCGTTTCAGTAAAGCCGCAGTTGTTGCGGCGAAGATCCTTCGCAGGCGCAGGATGACAGGCGCTGCCTCTCTGTATTTCATTCGTCAGAGCACAGCGCAGGCAGAAAGAACCTGCCGGGAACTGTTCACCCCGTGCCCTGTTTCCGGCAGGTTCTTTCTGCCTGCGCGTCACTTCCGGCAATTACAATAATTCTGCCGTCTTCAGAAGAGCGGTCACGACTCGCCCGCAGTCGCCGCCGCGCCTTTTCCAGGCTTCCGAAGGCGGTGCGGTGATCGTTCTGCCGCGCAGATCCTCCGGTACATCCTCCGCATCCGGGAATGTGATCCGCCAGGAATGCAGCATCAGGCTGTACTTCGGCAGTTCCGGTGCGAACTGCCTGTTGAACGCTTCCTTCCCGTACTTCCGATCTCCGAGCACCGGATGGCCCATCGCCGCCAGATGCGCTCTGATCTGATGGCTCTTGCCCGTGACCAGATGCACTTTCAGAAGCGTGATGCCGTCCTGATATGCCAACGGCGTAATGCCGGTCCGGATCATATCCCCCGGCGGCTCCGCCTTTACGGAAACGATATTTCCCGAATGATCCTTGCTCAGCCAGGCTCTGTACATTCCTGCTTTTTCCACCTTTCCGGCGACCGGACAGAGATATTCCTTCACAAGCCTCCGGTCGGAAAGAAGCGCGGAAAGCATCGCAAGGCCGGCGGCCGTCTTTCCGGCACCGATCACGCCGGACGTATTCCGGTCCAGCCTGTGGCAGACGGAAGGTCTGACCAGCCGCAGATCAGATTTTGTGATCTGCCCGCTTCTGATCAGATAATCGATCAGGCATTCATTGACGGAAATATCCTCCGGCGCGGATTTCTGGGAAAGCAGTCCCGCCGGCTTCAGGAAAAAGATCACGTCTTTGTTTTCATACAGCACCTTCAGCGCCGGCAGCGGTCTTCGATCTCCTGCGCCGGCAGCAGCCGGTACCGCCGCCCGCACACCGGCAGTATCCTTCTCCTGCCGTTCCGCTGGTACCGGTTCCGCCTGCCGGAATCCGAATTTTTCAAGTGTATCATCCGCAAGAAAAAGCTTCACCGAATCCCCGGCGGCGATCTTGTCCGTACCGTCGGACTTCGCGCCGTTCAGGGTGATATTCTTCTTCCGCAGCATCTTAAAAATGAAACCGGAGGGCGCTTCCGGAAGAATGCGCTTCAGATAATTGCTGAAGCGCATGCCTGCCTCGCGCTCTCCTATTTTGATCTCACGCATATTCCATCACCAATCTGCATCCGCTTACATGATCACGGATTTTACCGCTTCCTTCGCGAGGCCGATCTTTCTGGCATCGGCATCTTCGATCACGGCAGGCACATCCGCAAGCCT
>DFKM01000087.1:17956-20706 GCA_002373555.1 Lachnospiraceae bacterium UBA3645 | reverse complement strand
GCATCCATGGCAACATTTCCGCCGCCGACCACAACAGCCTTCTTAGGATGGATGATCGGTGTTGCCGTTGTATCCTTGAATGCCTTCATCAGATTGACTCTGGTCAAGTACTCATTCGCGGAATAGACGCAGTTGAGGTTCTCACCGGGGATGTTCTGGAATCTGGGAAGGCCGGCACCGGTACCGATGAAGACTGCTTCAAAACCATAGTCTTCCATCAGTTCGTCGATGGAGATGACCTTTCCGATGATCATATTGGTCTCGACCTTGACGCCCATCTTCTTCAGGTTGTCAACTTCCGCCTGCACGATCGCCTTGGGAAGACGGAATTCGGGGATACCATAGATCAGCACGCCGCCGGCAAGATGCAGGGCTTCGAAAATGGTCACATCATAGCCCAGTCTTGCAAGATCACCTGCGCAGGTAAGTCCCGCAGGGCCGGCGCCGACGATGGCGACCTTGTGTCCGTTCTTCTCCGGAACAACGGGATCTTCCTGTACATGCTCACGATGCCAGTCGGCGACGAATCTCTCCAGACGGCCGATTCCGACCGGCTCGCCCTTGATGCCGCGTACGCAGAACTTCTCGCACTGGGATTCCTGCGGACATACACGGCCGCAGACGGCAGGCAGAGAGCTGTCCTGGCTGATGATCTGATAGGCTTCTTCATATTCACCGGCAGCGACTTTCGCAATGAACTCCGGGATCTTGATGGCTACGGGACATCCCTTCATGCAGGGATGGGCCTTGCAGCCGAGGCATCTCTTTGCTTCGTCAAGTGCCTGCTCCTCTGTATAACCGAGCGCGACTTCGCTGAAATTCTTATTGCGGACATTGGGGTCCTGCTGGGGCATTTCATTTTTCTTCGGAGACATGTTAGGCATGATCAGGCTTCCTCCTTCTTGAACAGATTGCAGACTTTCTCATGATCTGCCACCTCAAAAGGCTTGTAGATGATGCTGCGGCTCATGGCGGAATCAAAATCGACCAGATGTCCGTCGAAGTCAGGGCCGTCAACGCAGGCGAACTTGGTCTCGCCGCCGACGAGCAGACGGCAGCCGCCGCACATTCCCGTTCCGTCTACCATGATGGGGTTCATGGAGATCACGGTCTTCACATTATATTTCTTGGTCAGCAGACATACGAACTTCATCATGATCATCGGCCCGATCGCGATGACTTCATCATACTCGTTTCCGGCATTGATGAGATCTTCCAGTGCGTTCGTTACAAGACCCTTGGTGCCGTAGCTTCCGTCATCGGTCATCATGACCATCTTGTCGCTGCAAGCCTCAAATTCCTTCTCAAGGATCACAAGATCTTTGGTTCTGAAGCCGACGATCGAATGGACTTCCGTTCCCTGTGCGTGAAGTGCTCTCGCGATCGGAAGTGCGATGGCGCAGCCAACGCCGCCGCCGACAACAGCGACTTTCTTCAGACCTTCGGTCTCCGTGGGACGTCCGAGCGGTCCTACGAAATCTGTAATGGACTCACCCTCTTCCTTGTGGTTCAGAAGTTCGGTAGTTGCTCCCACGATCTGGAAGATGATGGTAACAGCGCCGGTCTCCTTATCCGTGCCTGCGATCGTGAGCGGGATACGCTCTCCTTCATCATCCACACGCAGGATGATAAACTGACCGGGCTTTGCCTTCTTTGCGATAAGGGGAGCCTCGATATCCATCAGTGTAACTGTGGGATTAAGACATTCTTTCTTCAGGATCCTGTACATATCCATCTGCCCTTTCCTGTTTTCCGCTTTGCGGTATTATTGCCGGCAGTGCCGGCCAAGGAGAAATCTGATCTTCAGATTCCGTGTGCTATAATACCAAAACATATTTATATTTGCAACAAACATTCTTGTATATAAGCCATCAAAATGCGCCTTTAATTCCGCTGTGTGAAATTTTCACGTGTGATACACCAGGCAAACGTTGCATCTTCTTATCAAAAATGAACTGAATTTTGACAGGAATGACCGGGAATTCTGCCATGAAAATGCACCCTGTTTCGACGTTCTTGTTTTTGTTAATCCGCCGCGTCCGGAAGGAGGCTGCAGATAAAATATTTCCGCCTGTTCTTTCGTTTCAATTGATTTATAATATTTTTCAATATTTCACCTGATGAAATCCAGCCGACGAAAAAGCCGCCGGATCTCCATCCGGAGGCATAAAAAAAGACGGGCGTAAAGCCCGTCAGGGTATTGCCTGATATTACTGAACTGCGGCAGCAAGATCCTCAATGGATCCATCATACCAGAAATCAACGAACTCCCTGGTCACTACCCTTTTGTAGTCTTCCATAGGGACTAACTCATGGTAATAGAATACACGCCCCACTCGGTAGGAAGACAGATAATTCTTCTGGATCAGATGAAGCAGGAAGGTGGAAACCGTTTGCCGCTTCCATTCTCTTCCATACTTTTCGTGTACGATAGCCATGATTTCTACCAGGGATACATCTTTCCTTGAATCCCAGACAGCCTTCATGACGATCTGTTCACATTCCGTTAAGTTCACATTATCCGTCATGTCCTCGCTCCTTCCTGTACAGCCCCGCTTTGGCTTAGGCGATTATACCATTTTTCTATATTTTATGCAATCTTTTTCTTCAACGCCTTTCACGCAAATATATATTTCATATTATACGGGAATTACCGTCCCTTCGACCGCCGTTCTCTTCTTACTGTGCCGCGGTCGTTTCCGCAGCCGCCGTTGTTTCCGCAGCCGCCGTTGTTTCCTCTGCTGCCGTTG
>DFKM01000087.1:16327-17884 GCA_002373555.1 Lachnospiraceae bacterium UBA3645 | reverse complement strand
CTGCTGCCGTTGTTTCCTCTGCTGCAGCAGTGGTCTCTTCCGCCGCAGTTTCCGTCTCTGTTCCGGCTGCCGCTGTCTCTTCGCCGGCCGCTGCTGTCTCAGGCTCCGTATCGGTAAGTGTCGCAGTCTCCATGATCACCTCGGAGACCTTGGACATCTTCAGATTGAATTTGATGTATCCGGGGCCATAGAAATCCATATACGTCTGGTACTGGTCTTCGCCGAAGAATTCCTTGATCTCATCTTCTGTGACGGAAATACTTTCATTGTCTGAGATCGCCTGTGTGATGATATACTGCTTGGCTGTCTGTTCGGCATTGGTCCTGTAGTTTTCGCGCATATCCTCGACAGATGCGATGCCTGCCTGCGAAAGATAATCCGCCAGTGTCATACCGTAATTATATGCAGTCTTATTCATATAAGCTTCATATATATCAAGATGTGCCGTCACAAGCGCCTCGGGAAGCTCCGTGAATTCGCTCTTTTCCAGCAGCCATTTCCAGACAACACTGTAGGCTTTGTTCTTCTCCAGATCCGCCCGGATCTTTGCATTCATATCCTCGACGGATTCATAGCCGAAGGAGTCTTTCAGATTCTTCTGCACGAACTCGTCATTGATCTCCGGATCGACTGTTTCGGAAATATAATTGATCGTCGTTACAAATACGGCGTCTTTTCCCTGCAGATCTGTATTCTGGGGATATTCGTCCGGGAATGTAACATTGACATCGATCGTCTCGCCGGGTTTATGTCCGATGAGCTGCTCCAGGAAATCATCAATATAGGAAGTCACGCCGATCGTAACATCCGTACCGTTTCCGCCGGTGCTTCCGCCTTCAAACTCGACGCCGTCGATGCTGCCGACATAATCGATGTTGACGGTATCACCGTCCTTGACTTCACGATCCTTCACCTGCTCGGTCGTGGCAAAAGAAGCAGTGATGGATTTGATCTGCGTCTGTACCTCTTCCTCTGTTACATCCACATCCGCCTTCTGGAAAACGGCATTCTTATAATCCGGAAGCGTAACGCAGTCCACTGCGCTCTTGTCCGTAAGATTGCCTTCTTCATCAAGGCCCATTGAAAAATCGGGATCATCCACGGGCGGAAGCTCTGCCTGTGTTTCTGCTTCTGCCGCGGTCTCGCCGGCGGCGGACTCTGCCGCAGCCTGCGTCTCAGCGTCCTCAGCTGCGGTCTCGCCGGCAGACTCAGTCTCTGCCGCGGTCTCTGCGGCTGTCGTTGCGGAAGCGCCGTCATCACCGGTGCTTCCGCATCCGGAGATGCCCATGGCGCACACCATGATCAGCGTCATCATCAATGCTGTCCACTTTTTCATATCTGTCCTCCTGGATTAAATCAAGATCTGCCGGCCGAGCAGGACTGTAAGCCGGGTTCTGTCGTGAATGATCATCTGTCTAGAACTGCCGTTGCCGGCAGTCTCAAGCGACCTACCCGGGAGCAGACGGGCCGCCTTATGCTCCCTGTTTGGTCTTGCTTCGAATGGGGTTTACAATGCCCTGCGCGTTACCGTGCAGGCGGTAGTCTCTTACACTGCCT
>DFKM01000087.1:4740-16200 GCA_002373555.1 Lachnospiraceae bacterium UBA3645 | reverse complement strand
CCTCCACCGGCCGTTAACCGGCATCCTGCCCTGCGAAGCCCGGACTTTCCTCATCCGCAGACCGTTCCGGAATCCGGCGTATCTGCGTCCGCGATCATTCATCCTGCTCGGACCATTTACGTATTCTAGCAGAAACAAAGAATGAAATCAATCACTTCACAGAGTATTCATAATTGTGCCTTCCCGGGGCAGCTGCAGCGGGACGCGGGAAGACGCCTGGATTCAGACCTTAAACAGGCTTCCGCCGATAAACTCCTTTAACAGGGAATTGCCGGGGATCGCATCGCTGCTGACCGCAAGGAAATAATCGAAGAATTTCAGAAGCTTCTTCGCTTCCAGATACTCCTCGCAGTCCTCCGGGATCCCGAACAGCAGCTGTTCCGCGTAGGGCTTCAGCACGGAAAACTCATAGATCAGGGAGGAGTCGAACATCACATCCGCACTCTCCTGGAACGGGAAGATATTCCGTTCCTCGCCTCTGCGGACCGAAGGCCATCTGGCGATCGTATCCCGGGCGGAAGTGCCGCGCGTCCTCGCATCCCGGATCATTCTTCGGACCAGTCTGCCGTCAGTCGTCGGGATCCGGTTGTGCTCATCGATATTCAGCTGGGAAAGCGCACTGATATAGATCCTGAATTTCGCTTCCGGCGGCAGGGATTCCGACAGCCTGTCGTTCAGGCAGTGAATGCCTTCGATGACCAGGATATCCGAAGGACCGATCTGGAGATAATTGCCCGCATACGTCCTTCTTCCCTGTACGAAATCGAACGTCGGGAGTTCCACACGCTCTCCTGCAAGAAGCTTTTTCATATCTTCGTTGAAAAGCTTTACATCCACGCATTCCAGCGCTTCAAAATCCAGTTTCCCGTCTTCGTCCACCGGCGTATCCTCCCGGTTGACAAAATAATCATCCACGGCGATCGGATGCGGATTCAGACCGTTCGCCCGCAGCTGGATGGACAGCCTGTGGGAAAAGCTGGTCTTGCCGGAGGAGGACGGTCCCGCGATCATGACGAACTTGACGTCCTTTCTCTCCGCGATCATGGAAGCGATCCCGGCGATCTTTGCTTCCTGTCTGGCCTCCGCCACGAGGATCATATCCTCGGTCAGTCCGGCAGCGATCTTGTCATTGATCTCGCCGACGGTAGCCAGTCCCATCCGGTCGCACCACTGCGATGTATCCATCATGAGCGCGAAGCGTTTCTCCTGACCGGAATCCTCCGGGATCACCTTCGGCGCACTGCGCTTCGGCAGCGCCAGAATGAGCCCGCCATGATAGGGAAGGACATCAAATACCTTTATATAGCCGGTCGACGGAACCATATAGCCGTAGAAATAATCCATAAAACCGTCCAGAGAGTACAGATTCACCTTGGAATGTCTCCTGTAACGGAAGAGCCGGTCCTTCTTGAACATCTTCAGCTTCCGGAAAATGGCTCTCGCTTCTTCAACCGGCACCGAGAATTTTTCGAAGGGAAGATCCGCCTCGATGATCTCCTGCATCCGCTCCCTGATCTTTGCCGCAAATGCCCCGTCGCAGGTCACATTGCCGTCCACCATGATGAACAGGCCGTTGTTGACGGAGAAATCCGAGTATACGGACTGCAGATCCTCAATCGCGACGCAGTCATAGATCGCCTTCATCATGACCATCAGCGCCGATCTGCGGTAGGTCTGCATGCCCACGGTCTCGTTCGTGGTAATAAAGGTGACCTCACAATCGCCGGACACCTGTTTTCTCAGTTCCTTCAGCTTCCCGTTCACCTTGGCGAGCACGATATCATTTTCGTACTGCGCCTGTTCGCTCATGGCCAGAAATTTCAGAGATGTGCCTTCATTCACCTTGATCTGTTTGCCGCCTGTTCTCACAATAGCCATCATTCTCTCCTTATCTGCCGAAGCGCTGCTTCAGCCAGTGTTTTTTCGCTGGTCAGCGCATGGATCCGTTCGGCTGACTGCTGTGTGGAAACATTTTTCAGACTGTCAATGATCGCTGTAAGCTTTCCGCATCTGTCAGAAAGCCATGTATCCAGCACCGGGTCCTGCAGGCGGATCGGGAATCTTCCGAAGGCAAGTTCCACTTCCGAGTAAGGGGTATCTTCTCCCCTGCCTGCAATCATCAGTGCATAATATTTTCCGTCATCCTTTAAGAACACTTCCTCCGTGATCCGGAATCCGTTCTGCAGAAGATACGCCCTGACTTCCGGAACATGGGACTGGGGTCCGAGTACAAGCCGGACGTCCGGCGGCAGCCGGTCCATACCGGCTTCGAGGATCCGCATGATCAGGTCGCCGCCCATTCCCGCGATCAGCACGGTATCCGCTTCACCGGGCCGGAGCTTTTCCAGTCCGTCCGAGAGCCTGGTCTCGATCCTGCCGGAAAGGCCGGCGTCCCGTATATTTGCCGAAGCAGCCGCAAGCGGGCCGGAGCGGACGTCCATTGCCAGTGCTTTTCCGTAGGCATTCCCTTCTATGAGCCGGATACAGACAAAAGCATGGTCACAGCCGATATCGGCGATCACCCGCCCTTTTCCGCATAGTCTTATGATCTCGGTCAGTCTCGGCGAAAGTCGGCTGCTCATAGCGCTCCTCCGTTCCAGGAAACAGCCGGAGGATCGGATATGCTGTCCGGCTTTTCGAATCGCGCGGCATCCTTCAGCGCTTTCTGAAAGGCTTTTATATCCGAAGGATCGCGCAGCTGTCTGTCGATGCGTTCCTTCTTCATGCGCCGGACGTTCTCCTTCATCAGTTTTGAAATATCCTGTCCGCTGTAGTCCTCCGGAAATGCAGCTGAGGAGATCTCGGCAGCTGCGTTTCTTGCCTGCTCATTCTCCTGGTATCTGTCGATCAGCCCTGCGGGATCCGGCATCCTGTGTTCTCCCCACATGCCGAACAGATCCGACGCCAGTGCCGACATGTCTTCTCCTGCGAAATCCTCCGGCGTCAGTTCTCTTCTGACCCAGTCCGCCGCTTCCGGGCTCTGCATGCCGAAATACAGCACCTGGAGCTGTGCGCTCCGCAGGCCTGTCTTTTTCTTATCGTTCCCGCCGGCGGCTTTCCGTGCTGACACAGTCCTTCTGCCCAGAGCGGACGCCTCACCCGGCAGCATATCATAGCCGGCACGCCGGACCATATCCCGCAGACCGTCCGCAGGTATGCCGTGCCTTGCGGCCGCGGATTCCAGATAATTCTCGCGCTCCAGTTCCTCGGTGAATTCCGTCAGCTTTCCTGCGATCTGCCGGTAGAAAGCCGTCTTCTCCGCCGGATCCGAGAGATCGTATCCGCTCCGGATCACATCTGTTTCAAACAGAAAGCCGTTGACAGCGGTATCGATCCTTTCCTGAAATGCTTCCGCGCCGAGCGCTTTTATGAATTCATCCGGATCCTTGTACGGCTTCAGATCCAGAACACGGACATTCACACCGGCCGCCTTCAGGATCGGGATCGCCCGCATCGCCGCCTTGATGCCCGCACCGTCGCTGTCGTAGGTCAGCACGACTTCATTCACATATCTCGCGATCAGCGCCGCATGCCCTTCCGTCAGCGATGTGCCGAGCGATGCCACGGCCTGGTCAAATCCTGCCTGGTGCATGGAAATGACATCCATATAGCCCTCACAGAGCAGGAAATAGCCGGCTCTGCTTCTTCTGGCAAGGTGCAGGCCATACAGATTTCGGCTCTTGTCAAAGAGCATCGTCTCGGGTGAATTCAGATATTTCGGTTCTCCGTCTCCCATGACTCTTCCGCCGAAGCCGATCACGCGCCGGTTCGAGTCCATGATCGGGAACATCACCCGGTTCCAGAAACGGTCCGTGATCCGCTTTTCGGTGATCTTTGCAAGACCGGCCTGGGAAATGAGCTCATCCGAATACCCCTGTGCCTTCAGATACTGATACAGTGCATTGGAAGTCTGTGGTGCAAACCCCAATCCGAATTTGATCATGGTGTCTCTGGACAGCCGGCGGCCGGCAAAATATTCGCGTCCGCGGGTCCCTCTTTCGGAGTAGAGCTGCTTCACATAAAATGTCGCCGCATCTTTATTGACATCCAGAAGTCTCTGCCGGAGACTGGTGCGTTTTCTCTCCTCCGCATCCGGCTCCTCCTCCGGCAGCGCGACGCCTGCGCGTTCCGCCAGTGCTTTCAGCGCTTCCTGGAAGGAATAATTCTCGTATGCCATCATGAATGTGATCACATTTCCGCCGACGCCGCAGCCGAAGCAGTGGTAGGTCTGCCTGTCCGGGCGGACATGGAACGAAGGGGTCTTTTCATTATGAAAAGGGCAGCAGCCGAAATAGCCGCCGCCTTTTTTTGTCAGCTTCACATAGGATGAGATCACGGATACGATATCATTTCTGGTTCGGATTTCCTGTATGAGATCCTCACTGTAGCGCACGCGCCTCACCTCCTTTTTCTTACCAGCCGACAGGTACGAACAGTTTCCTGAAAGTATCTATCGCAAAGGTATCCGTCATGCCGGATACATAGTCACATACAACACGTTCCTCGGTATCATGTCTGATCCAGATCAGATGAATATACTCCTGCGGAAGCGTATCAATATTTTCCAGAAAATGATGATAGAGCATGGCCAGCATCCGCTTTGCCTTCTCATCCTCGGATTTTGCCAGGCTGTTGGTATAAATATGCCGGAACATCCAGCTGCGCAGGTCGGACATGGCGTCGAACACCTCCCGGTCCATGACCAGTTCGTTCTGCCCTCTGCTGTTGTTGATCACGCTTTTCACCAGCGTGTCAAGCCGCAGTCTGACGGAATGTCCGAGCACGGCCGTAGCTTCTCTCGGCAGCATTTCCTCCGTCAGAAGGCC
The DNA here is from genome assembly GCA_002373555.1 of Lachnospiraceae bacterium UBA3645. Classification (GTDB taxonomy): domain Bacteria; phylum Bacillota; class Clostridia; order Lachnospirales; family Lachnospiraceae; genus UBA3305. The sequence continues at coordinate 11,374 of DFKM01000087.1, read as the reverse complement.
TGCACGGATCGCATCGTCGATATCATGATTGATATAGGCGATCTTGTCGGCAAGCCGCACAGCCTGGCCTTCCAGCGTCGACGGTCTGCCGCTGGTGCGGTGGTTCAGGATCCCGTCTCTGACTTCCTTCGTCAGATTCAGCCCTTCGCCGTCCTTCTCAAGGACTTCCACCACACGGACGCTCTGTTCCACATGGGAAAATCCGTCCGGACAGACATGATTCAGCACCTCTTCACCCGCATGACCGAAGGGCGTATGGCCCAGATCATGCCCCAGCGCGATCGCCTCTGTCAGGTCTTCGTTCAGCCGGAGCGCTCTGGAGATCGTGCGAGCGATCTGTGCGACCTCCAGCGTATGCGTGAGTCTTGTCCTGTAGTGATCGCCCGAAGGAGACAGAAAGACCTGCGTCTTGTGCTTCAGTCTCCGGAACGCCTTGGAATGCAGGATCCTGTCCCTGTCTCTCTGATAGACCGTGCGGATCTCGCACGGCGGTTCATATTCGTCTCTTCCGAGACTGTTCTTTGCATGGGCAGCATACGGGCTCAGGTCTCTGAGTTCCCGTTCTTCAAGCTCTTCCCTTATGTTCATATCTTCTCCGTAAGCCAGGAAAGCACATCACGATAGACCACATCACGGTCGGTTTCATTCAGGATCTCATGCCGGTCATCCGGATAGAGCATGATATTCATATCGCTCATGCCCAGTTCAATATAGCGGTTGTAGACCTTCAGAACATCCTTTGAATACCCGCCCAGCGGATCCTCCATACCGGAGATCATCAGGACCGGCAGATCTCTGGGAATGGAATCAAATCCCTTCTCGGCCGCCAGATCCTTCAGGATCTTCATGAAATCATGATAGGCGCCGAGCGTAAAGCGGAATCCGCAGCGCGGGTCGGCTGCAAAGGCGTCGGCATTTTCCGTATTTCTGGAAAGCCATGATCCGGGACGTTTTCTGGTCCCGTACTGCATGACATACTGTCCGATCGCCATCATATCGACCGCCGTATCATAGCCGTGGCTGCCTTTCACCTTCATCAGACCGGCCGTCAGTTTGTGTCCGAAAGCGGCGGCCTGATAAGGGATGCAGCCCGTGCCGGAGATAATGCAGCCGGCAAGCGTCTTCCCGAAGATCGCCATATACCGCCGGACAAAGAACGATCCCATGCTGTGTCCCAGCATGAAAACCGGCTTTCCGGGGAACCGCTTCTCTGCAAGCAGCTGTACCTTGCGCATATCCATCAGCAGGGCGCGGTCTCCGTTTTTCTCCGCAAAGAAGCCTCTTTCCGTCTCCGACCGTACAGATGCGCCGTGGCCGAGATGGTCATGGCCGATCACGGCAATCCTGTGGTCCGTCAGGAATCTGGCGAATTCATCGTATCTCCCGATATGTTCCGACATGCCGTGGACAATGACCAGGACCGCGTCCGGATCCTGCTCCGGCTGCCAGATCAGTCCGTTCAGTTTCGTAAGATGATCGGTGCTTCCGATCTTAAATGATGTCTTGATCAATTCCGAAATCCTCCCTGTTGCAGATCCCTGTCAGTGAAAGCTTCAGCCGACGACCTCGTCGTCTCCGCCGTCGTCATCATCATTATCATCCGCAGGAGCTTCCGTTTCTTTCTTTGTCTCAGGCGCTTTGGTCTCCTGCGGCTGTTCCTCCTCTTCCGGCTCCTCCGCTTTCCTGGTCGGCTCCGCAGCCTTTGTCGTTTCTTCCTCGTCATCGTCTTCCGCCGCCTGCGTCGTCTTCTTCGTCTCGTCGCCGGCGTTCGCTGAAGATTCCTCGGCGGTCGTATCTTCTACGGCAGTTTCCTCCGTCGATTCCGCTTCTGTCTCCTTCTTCGTCTCGGAAGCCTTGGTCTCATGCGACTGTACACCGCCGAATACGATCACGGGCGTGCCTACGCTGATCATATCATAGAGCTCTGCCGCCACACTCGAAGGCAGGTTCACACAGCCGTGTGAGCCATGTTCCAGATAAATGCTGCCGCCGAAATTGCTCCGCCACCAGGCGTCATGAAGACCTACGCCGCCGTCGAACGGCATCCAGTATTTGACTTTCGTATTATAGGAATTGTTCTCCCCGTGCAGGATCCTGTCTCTCTGCTTCGCATAGACGAAGAACAGTCCCGTCGGCGTGGTATGATGCTTGGAAACATTGCCGGATACAACGCGGGAATCCAGCACGCAGGAACCTTCCTTATAATAATACATGTGCTGTTCGTTCAGGTTGACCTCCACGTAAGTGCCGCCGAAATCATCCTCGCCGTGGCTGTTGGCCGTGCGGGAATATTCCGGATCCTCGGAAAGGGTACCGCCCGCTTTGACCGTCTCCACGACCTTGTCTCTTGTAGCCTCCTGATCCATCAGCCAGCCGTAAGCGCCGGAAAGCGTAATGGTCTTGCCGCCTGTCGTTGTAAAGGTATGTTCCTTCTTATAGGTATCATATTTGTCAGCCAGCCCGGCGATCCATTCGGCGATCGCCGTGCTGTCGAAGATCAGATCCTCTTCGCCCTGCGTCAGGCATGCCAGGATCGTCTCTTTCGGGAGCTTTTCCGTGCCGGCCGAGCCGAAGGTAAGCTCGACGTCAGCCGCAAGATAACGGTTGTATTTGTCGACTTCCGCCTGCATGTCCGGCGTCGCCTGCTTCGGCTCTTTGTAAAAGCCTTCCGCTGCCAGATCCAGGGAATCGCTGAGGTTCTTCACGGCCTCCACGACACTGTCTGCCACGGCATCCACATCGACCTTTGTACCCGTGACAGGCTCCCTGACGACATACAGTCCCGTGGCTTCGTCAAATGCCGCTTCCGCATCCTGCGTCTCCGTCATATTCTGAAACTCCGGAAGGGACTTCACAAGTTCCCGCAGCTTATCCTCATTGATCTCCACCGCCGAATCAACGGATTCGGTCGATCCTTCTTCTCTGCCGTAATCCGCATGATCCTGTGCGGCGAGAATATCCTCCACATTAACAGCCAGATTCAGCTTCAGATCCGCGTCATCTCCGGTGATGATCTCATCAGTTTCAAGCGTCTTCAGCGTAAACCGATAACCATCCACCTGGCTTTCCAGAAGCTGTTTCACTTCGTCCGGTGTCTTATCGGAACAGTCGATTCCGTTGATCACGGTATACGGAAGGAAATGCTGCTCATAGAATGCGACCTTCTCATTATGCTCCTTCATGCGCCGGAAGCCGTACACGCCGGCAACAGCGCCGGCCGCGACCAGAAGCAGAAGGACCAGTGCCAGGATCACCTTTCCCGCACCGCCGCCGCGTCTTCCGCCGCCGGAGCCTCCGGTGTAGGAAGATTCATACCGTTCTCTGGAAGAACGCTCCCGCGCGGGTCTGTCTTCTGCCCGTCTTCCGGATCTGCGCTTTCTGTCGGCATGACGGCCGGATTCTGCTTTTCCGGCAGCTGCTTCTCTTTCTCTCTGTTCCCGCTCCGCCGCTCTGCGCTTAGCCAGGGCATACGCCTGGTCTCCCATGGCGGCTCTTGCACGGATCTCATCTGCCACCGAATTCCCGGACTGCACCGGAACATCTTCAAATCCGTCTCCGGCATCATCCATGGAATCCAGGTGCTCCAGATATCTGCCGGCTGCGTTGTCCGGCTGGGGTCTTTTTCGCCTGACGGGCTCTATGGTATCGAAATCATCGGCATCCGAAAATGCATCCGTACCGGAAGGTGTCACATCTTCGAAATCATCCGTCAGATTCTCATCAAATCGTTCGCTCATTTGTCAGCTCCTTTTTTAATGATTATATGAAGCCGGCCCGCAAAGAGCACAGGGCCAGGGCAATATACTGCAGATCATAATCCTCTGACCTTAGATTATAACTTGATTGTACAATCCCGGTCAAGGAATATCCCCTTAAAATTTACCATGAAGCTTTATAAAACAGATGAAAAAAGGAACTTCCGTCCGGAAGTTCCCTGTGCTCATCAATCCTGAGGAATGATCTCTTTTTTGTTATAGCTTCCACAGGCCTTGCAGACTCTGTGAGGAACCATCAGGGCTCCGCACTTGCTGCACTTGACCAATGTAGGATTCGCCATCTTCCAGTTAGCTCTGCGGGCATCTCTGTGTCCCTTAGAGGATTTATTTTTCGGACAAATGGACATAAGACCAACCTCCCATCTATGTTTAAAGTGTTGCTTTCCCAAGTCGTACCTGCTAATTATACTGACAGGGTCCCGCTTTGTCAACAGGTTTTTGCGATTTTAAAGATACTTTTCTTGACATACCGTACAGGCATTCTTATAGTTAGAGGGAACCCGCAGAACATATGCTTTCCGGAGTCCGCCATGAAGATCACAGCTGTTATAGCAGAATACAATCCGTTCCACAACGGTCATGCATACCACCTGGAAAAGGCCCGCGAAATGACCGGTGCAGATGCCGTCATCGTCCTGATGAGCGGCGATTTTGTACAGCGCGGGGAGCCGGCGGTCATCGACAAATATGCCCGCACAGAAGCCGCGCTCGCGGCAGGCGCAGATGCTGTTTTCATGATGCCTGTACAGGTATCCACCGGCAGCGCCGAAGAATTTGCCCACGGCGCAGTCTCTGTTCTCGACAGGATGCACGCCGTTTCCGCGCTTTGCTATGGTGCGGAGACTGCTGACAACGACAGCATCCTCCGGACAGCCGTGCTGCTGCAGAATGAACCTGTCGGATTCAGAGACCATCTGATGGATCTTCTGGCGAAAGGCGAAACCTATCCCGCTGCAGTATCCGCCGCGCTCGAAGCTGTCTGTCCCGGATACGGCCGCCTGCTGGATCTGCCCAACAATACCCTTGCGGTGGCCTACAACCGCGCCCTGCTCCGGCTCGGTTCGGCGATCACACCGTATGCCGTCTGCCGGCTGGGCAGCGATCACAATGACCGCAGCCTTCCGACCGGCAGCCTTTTCGCCTCAGCGGCTTCGATCCGGAAAGGGCTTACTGCGGGCGATGACATGGAAAAGTATGTCACGCCCGCCATGGCGCAGCGGCTGACGTATCACATCAGTGCAGATGATCTGTCCTCTATCCTGAATTACGTACTGCTTATGTCCGGTTCGGATGATCTGCGGGCCATTCCGGAGATCTCGGAAGACCTGGCCTCCCGCATTCTCGCCCACGCCGGCGAAAGCCGTCTTTTCAGCGAATGGGTGCCGCTCATCAAGACACGCAACGTCACTTACGCAAGAGTCTCCCGGGCACTGCTGCATCTGATCCTCGGCCTCACCGGTACGGAGGAACCGTCCTCCGTGCGTCTGCTCGGTTTCCGTAAGCAGTCCTCCGAAGTGCTCCGGATCCTGCAGGATGCTTCCGACATCCCGATCGTCACCAAGCTTGCAGCTGCCGGGATCCCCGATTCCGCTGCAGATATCCGGGCCGCCAGGCTCTACGCCATGCTGGCAAAAGAAAAAGCAGGCATCCTGCTGGGAGACGAATACCTGCACTCTCCCATCATCATCTGAACACAGAAAAACGGCCTGTCGGAATGCATCCGGCAGGCCGTTTTTCTGTATCCTCTTATTTTCCGGCCAGGATCTTCAGGATCTGCTGGCTTCTTTCAATAAATGCCGTCATTTCCTCTGCTTTCAGCGGCTCATGGCTGATCGCTGCCAGATCATAGATCTGCTTTACGATCAGATCCGTGTGCTCTCCTTCCGGCTCCTCCAGCAGATATTTCACAAGCGCATTGCCGGAGTTCAGCACGAGCGTCACAGGCGTCTCCCCGCCCATATCGGCCATGCCGTACATCTTCATCATTTCCTGCATACGTCTGCTCTGCTCGGAAAGCGTGATCATGGCGGACATGTTCTCGTCCTTCAGCGGCTCGACAGAGACGGTCAGCGTCTCTTTTCCGAGCGTCTTCCGGAAGAGCTCCGTCAGTTTGTTCTTGTCCTCCTCGGACAATGCTTCCTCGCCGGACTTCAGGGAGCCCGTGACATCCGCATCGATCCGGATGAACTCGAGCTTCTCGTTCTTCTGCTCCAGCAGCGTCACGAAGGGCACATCGATGTTGGTCGGCAGGATCACGGCGTCCAGTCCGGCATCCTTGTACATCTTGATGTACTGGCTCTGTACGGCTTCATCCGTAACATAGGCGACCGGGATGAATTCCTTCTCCTTCGTCTCGCCTTCCTTGCCGCCGTAGACCGGCTCGGTCTTCGTATCCGAAGGCCACTCTGCGATATCCGCGAGCGTCAGGTATTTCCCCTCGAGGTCCCTGAAGAGCAGACTGTCTTTGACGCGGTCATAGAATTTCTCATCCTTCAGGCAGCCGAACTTGATGAACGGATGGATATCTTCCCAGTATTTCTCATAAGATTCTCTCTCGCTGTTCTTCAGCGCATTCAGCTTATCGGCGACCTTCCTGGTGATGTAATCGGAGATCTTCTTTACGAAACCGTCATTCTGCAGCGCACTTCTGGAAACGTTGAGCGGCAGATCGGGGCAGTCGATCACGCCCTTCAAGAGCAGCAGGAACTCGGGAATGACTTCCTTGATATTATCGGCAATGAACACCCGGTTGTTGTACAGCTTGATCGTGCCTTCGACAGACTCATACTCGTTGTTGATCTTCGGGAAGTACAGGATACCCTTGAGGTTGAAAGGATAGTCCATGTTCAGGTGGATCC
>DFKM01000087.1:0-4689 GCA_002373555.1 Lachnospiraceae bacterium UBA3645 | reverse complement strand
TTCAGGTGGATCCAGAACAGCGGCTCCTTGAAATCCATAAAGACCTTCCGGTAGAATTCCTTATACTCCTCTTCCGTGCAGTCATTCGGATGCTTCGTCCAGAGCGGTGCGGTATCGGAGAGAGACTTCGGTTCCTCATCCTTCTTCGCTTCCTTTTCTTCGCCTTCTGCGGCGTCATCTTCCGTCTTCTCTTCGGTCTCCGGCTCGACTACGACGGTCGCCTCTTTTTCCAGCTGCTCCTCCCATTTCTGTCTTGTAAACAGGAAGATCTCCACAGGCATAAACGAGCAGTATTTCGTAATGACTTCCCGGACGCGATACTCGTGCAGGAATTCCTTCGCATCATCATTCAGATACAGCGTGATCTCGGTGCCGACGGTCTTCTTTCCGCCCTCTTCCATGGAAAACTGCGTGCCGTCATCGCACTCCCAGTGTACCGGTACGGCATCCGGCAGGCAGGACAGCGTATCGATCGTGACTCTGTCGGCGACCATGAAGGCCGAGTAGAAGCCCAGGCCGAAATGGCCGATGATCTGCTCGTCCGTCGTCTTATCCTTATATTTTTCAATGAACGCAGTCGCTCCCGAGAAGGCAATCTGGTTGATATACTCATCCACTTCTTCGAAAGTCATACCGATACCGGTATCGATCACTTTCAGGGTTCCGGCTTCCTCATCCGTGACAACGACGACTCTGTCCTTCCCATCTGTGGGCTCGATCTCGCCCATGCCGATCAGCTTGTTCTTCTTCGTGACGGCATCGGAGCCGTTGGAGATCAGCTCGCGAAGAAAGATATCGTGATCTGAATACAGCCATTTTTTGATGATGGGAAACAGGTTTTCGCTGTTGATGGAAAGATTTCCGGATTTTTCTGCCATGATATGGTCATCTCCTTAGATAATATTGCTTTTGTAAGTAAAAATACGTGTTAGCACTCTATTCACCTGAGTGCTAACACGTATACTATAATCCTCTCATTTTAAAAAGTCAAGCTGTATGCGCGGCTTTTCTCATTTCACGACTGTGATCACATCCGTCGTAAAGACCTCTTCATATTCCTCCGCCGCAAAATCCCCTTTTGCAGCTGTAAGCTTCAGATTCAGTCCGGAAAGATCCTCGATCTGTTTCTCCTTCATCTCCTCTTTGTCGACGCAGATATCGACATACCCGATACAGCCGGCGTACAGATACTGGTAAACATAGCTGTTGATCTCTACGCCCTCGATCTTCGGTTCGACCGCTTCGACCGACAGGCTGTCCGCTGTCTTATTGATCATGCAGAGCGGGATGATCAGGTTGTAGTCATCTTCTTTCTGCGGATACGCGATCACTTTCAGGCTGTCATTTTCAAACAGATCCGTACCGCCTTCCGCGGGGGCCGCAGCCGGCGCATCCCCGAGCACCAGCGTGGAAATCGGGATGTCACAGACTTCGTCGCCGGTCTCGTTATCGCTGGCCGTGAAGCGGATCACGAGCGTCCCGGGATCCCTGACCCCTCTGTCAGCCAGATTCGTCATGGCAAGTGTTGCAGTGATCTCACCGCCCGGCTCGATGGACTCGAAGATACCATCCTCTCCCATGACGCCGTTATAAGAAAGATAATCGGAAAGAATATTGACTTCCTTATCGGTCTTGTTGGCAAGATGAAAATCACAGTAAATGATCCCGTCCGCGTCCGTATAGGCTTTCTCTGCCGTGATATCCACAGTATCCGAGGTGAACAGTTCGGATTCCGCGCCTGTAAACTCCTTAAGCACAGCTGCGTTATCCAGATGGTCATAATAGCTGCCCACAGGGACATAGTTCTCGTCTTCCGTGATGTCCGCCTCTTCTTCCATCATGTCGCTCAGCGCGTCTTCACTGACTTCCTCTGCAGCAAGGGCTTCCTCCGGGATCGTGATCGCAATATCATCAGGATAGGAGAAATCCATATTGATATCCAGCTTATCGAGCGTGACCGCGGCATCCGTGTTTTCACCGGTATCGATTTCCGGCTCCTTCTCCGGTTCCGCCGCTGCCGTCGTCTCTGCAGCAGCCGTTTCCGCTGTGCTTTCCGGTTCTGCCGGTGCGGTGCTGTCGGCAAGCTTCATTTCGATCCTGACCGGAAGGCTGGTCTTTTCATCGACATAGAGCACCGTCATATAAGACTTGTCCTTCAGGATCTCGTCACCGACAGACTCCGTCGCGGTACCGCCGACACCCATGGCGGAAAGCTTCTCCAGCATCTCCTCCACGGGAAGCTCCCCGGAGAGCTTAAAGCAGCTGACATCGTTCACCGTTTCCTTCTCTTCCGCCAGCGTGAACTTCTCCGCAAAGCCTTCGAGATCCGTAATGGAATTGACGTTCGCATACCCCTCCGGAAGCTCCGTCACTGTTTTGACCCACTCGTCCTCCACCATGGTATAGGTGGTGATATGCGTGTCATCCTCCTGCTTTGTATAGACTTTCATGTCCATATCCTGCTTTGCGATTCCAAGGTCGGCGCTGACTTTGATATCCGACTCGGACACCTTTTCCGATGCGATCCCCTTTGTATCGCCGTCCATCAGCATGGAAATGGTCATATCCAGATCGAACAGATCCATTTTCATGCCCATTGCCATATCCATATTCCAGACAGCTTCCAGCATGTTTTCCTTTGCGGAAGCAAGCGCCATCTTTTTCAGTACGCTTTCCGCAGTCGGCTTCGCGCAGGCTGTCAGCGAAAGCACCGTCATTACGGCGACCAGCACAGGCAGTATTCTTTTCTTCATGGAGCCTCCCTTCCATACAGAACGCACTTTCTTTACGCTTTCAATATAACAAGCGGATACGCTGAAATCAAGAAACGAAATACGGATTCTTCATTAAGATTTACGGAATAAGGCTCCGGTCTGCACAGCCTGCCGGCAAGCAAAAAGGCCCCGCCGTCCGGCGAAGCCTCTGTCATTCTCTTATGATACGGACCGGATCCCGTGGCTTCCGTCTGCATGCTCGAAGTTCGCCAGTTCGGGATGCGCTTTCTTTTCCTCCGTATAGTTCTCATAGGACTTCGGCTTATGCTCCTCCGAAGCCCAGATCGCATCGGCGATCGGTGCCCATTCCTTCGCATAATCCTCGCATTTTGCCGTCAGATGCTCGACTTCTTCCGGCGCTTCCTCATTCGTCTGATGCGCGCCGGTCTTCTTCACCATCTCCTTCAGCAGTTCCGGATTCTCCAGCATCGGACACGGCCGCAGGTGGTTCCTGTTAAAAGGCTGTCCCTCGTGATACGCCATGAACAGCGGGCTCTTCAGGATCTCCAGGATGCTCTTGTCATGAATGTTCGAATCCGAGAAATGGATGAACACGCACGGTTCGGCATCGCCCGAAGAATTGATATGGAAGTAGTTCCTGCCGCCGGCAATGCAGCCGCCCACGAATTCGCCGTCATTCTGGAAGTCCATCGGATAAAACTCGATATCGCACTCGGAAGAGCGGATATAGCGGATCCGCTCGATCATCTTCTTCCGCTGCTCCATGGTGGGCATCAGCTCCGGCACAGCATTCACGCCGACCGGCATATAATGGAAGTAGAAGCCGAATCGCGCGCCTTTTTCCGATACGAACCGCAGGAATTCATCGCTGGTCACGGCTTCGATATTCTGTCTCGTATAGCAGATCGAAGTTCCGAAAACAATGCCGTACTTTTTCAGAAGATCCATGGCGCGCATAACGGCCGCATAGTGTCCTTCGCCGCGGCGTGCATCATTTGTCTCCGGCGTGCCCTCGATGGAAAGCATGAAGGTGATGTTGCCGAGCCGGACGACCTCTTTGCAGAGTTCCTCGTCGATCAGTGTGGAATTCGAGTACAGCGCGAACATGGCATCGTTATGCTTCTCGGCCAGCTTCAGGATATCCTTTTTCCGGACAAGCGGCTCTCCGCCGGTCAGCATGTACAGATAGGTGCCCAGTTCCTTGCCCTCGGTTACGATCCTGTCCATATCCTCAAAGGAAAGATGATTCTTGTCGCCGTAGGTGCCCGACCAGCAGCCGACGCAGTGCATGTTGCAGGCATTGGTCGGATCAAAAAGGATGAGCCAGGGAATGTTGCAGTGATATTTTTTTCTGTTCTCGCGGATGGTCTTGGTTCCGCGCAGGAATGTTTCATAGCCGAGGTTCAGCATCAGATTTCTGAGGTAGACGGGATCGGTCTCGTCCACGATCCGGTTGATGAACTTCATCCAGCGGTTGTCGGGATCCTGTACGGTCTTTTTGACCGCCTCCAGGGTTTCAGGCTTCACGCCGCCAGCCTGGAACTTTCCGACTGCATCGACGATGCTTACATACGTCTTCGCACGGTCTTCGGACCGGCTGAGATGCTTCAGGAAACCGTCAACAAGAATTGTAAACGCCTGTCTCTGTGCGGCATGAGACAGATCCAGTAATTTGCCTGCCATGGAAACGCCTCCTTCATCAAGTCGTAAAAGCATGGTTATGCGAAACTAACATTGATGGGATTATAGCCAATGATTTAACTATAATCAAGCTACAAACAGAGGCATTTGTCAGGATTTTACTATGTGATTAGTATAGATTTACGCAATTCGTTCGCTTCTCACACATCATCCGCGGATTTACAGCAAAAGAAAAATCCGGCCGGGATTCTCTCCCGACCGGATCGTCGCAAAAGCTGATAACCAGATTCGAACTGGTGACCTCATCCTTACC